>NZ_JACJEW010000079.1:0-15698 GCF_014164315.1 Pseudoalteromonas sp. SG44-1 | reverse complement strand
GAAGAAGCGCAATGGCTTGAATCAATTCAACGTTTCAGGCAGCAGTACTCAAATTTTGCAGGCAGCAAACAACGGTTAAAGCAGCAAGCCGCCAGCAACGATGTAAAATGGTACAAAGGCGCAGGATGAACAGTTGCATCTTGATTGGTTTGTTTAAAAAACACGATATTAAATAAAGTGATGACCTAGCTTTGCCTTTTTTTCCTAAAATTGCTTTCCAAGCAACTCACCTCTAAGTTCTGTAACTAACACTAACAGTGTGCAAAAAAATAATGATACGGTTACCCACGACGGGAGAGGTGCTAAATCTTCTGACCAAAAATATGTCTGTCCTTTTTATTTTGAAAAAACACGATATTAAATAAAGTGATGACCTAGCTTTGCCTTTTTTTCCTAAAATTGCTTTCCAAGCAACTCAACTCTAAGTTCTGTAACTAACACTAACAGTGTGCAAAAAAATAATGATACGGTTACCCACGACGGGAGAGGTGCTAAATCTTCTGACCAAAAATATGTCTGTCCTTTTTATTTTGTTAGACAAAGTGACGGCCTAGCTTTGCCTAAAATTGCTTTCCAAGCAACTCACCTCGAAGTTCTGTAACTAACACTAACAGTGTGCAAAAAAATAATGATACGGTTACCCACGACGGGAGAGGTGCTAAATCTTCTGACCAAAATATATGTCTGTCCTTTTTATTTTGTCAAGATTACTCTCGCAATGCAAAATTATAAACATACTGGGCTGTTAAAATATGTTCCTAAGAAATCTACTCATTGGACTAACAATAGTGTTCGCTTGGTTGCCAACTACCTTTCTAATGATTATTGGTGGACTTTATTTCCTAACAAGTATTGTAACTATTTTCTTTGTACCACTTAGTCTTACTTTGCAATGGTTGTTACCACTGGTTGGGGGGATTTTGGGGTATTTAGCTCTAACTTCTTTAAGTTGGGGGTTGAATATAGCACTAAAAAAAAGATTAATATTTCTAATTTTAGGCGTAGTTTCTTTGCTCTATGTGTATTGGTTGAGCTGCAATTATCAAGGAGAAATTGTTAGCTTAAGTTTAAGCTGGTATAAATTATTTATAATTGGAGGTCCGCTATTTTTTAGTGTTCTCCATATCCTCCTTCACCTTTTATGGTTGAAAAAATCAGCATAATGTTTTCTGGTATGTATGTTTTAGTACAAGCACAATAAACCCTAAACGTAACACCAATTCATAAAACGTGCAGATACCATTGCGAACCACGATTGGTGTCAATAAATATTCTAATATTTATATGTTTGAAATACTATTTTGGGGAAGGGAGTTATGAAAATTTTATTAAAACAAAACAAGTTAGCTAGTGTTAAGCTGTTTCATAGTTTTGTCACTAGAACGTTATTTTGTGGCATGTTTGCTTACTATCTTGTTGAAATCTCAAAAGCCGCATTTTTAACGCAACTTGGATATATCGCCTTGTTTTGTGCATTATCACTTGATAAGTGAATACTTTATGTCAAAGCCAAAAAAGTCAGTGGCAGTTGCGATTGATGGCGATGTTTTGATTGTATTGGGTGCATGTATAAGTATTACCGAGATCAGTGAAATTTTATATGTACAAACGAAAAGGTTTGAACATACAGTAAGGTTTCGTTTTAAAAATCAGACCTATCAAGATTTTGAATTAGCTTCTCCTGACTTAATTGAAGATCTACGCTTTTACAATTTTCTAGTTGAAAATCAATTACCAGTTAAGATGCTAGATAGTTGTGAGCGTGTTACTTAGCATCTCAACATAACAAATTGTTCAAGAGTTATTCTGCACGTGTTGCATTTTTACTATGCGTTCGGTTTAGTGGTTAAGGTGGTATGCAGACGCTTTGGTATTGCATGCCTCACACCTTAACAAGGTGTTGAGGCTGTAGAATTACTATTTTCTAAGAATAACAGCTTGTTTTATGGGTTCCAAAATGCATTACCTAATGCTTTAAAAACGCTTAGAGTTAATTCAGAAGCTCGATTTTTTAATTGAATTTGGCTGTAGGAGTTACTCTACAGCCTTGTTTGGCATTCAAGGGGGAGTATGATTAAATTTAAAGTAGTTAGCATAATTACAGCAGCTATTGCATTCACTTTGTGTTTGGTTCTTATACTTATTCCGGAAGTATTATTTATGTTGTTTAATATTGATGAAAATAACTCTGCTTTCTTTATCGGTAGAAGGGCTGCAATGTTATTTCTCGGAATATCAGTGTTTAGTTGGTTTGGCCGAAATGCTGAGCATTCAGAATCTAGGCAGGCTATATGTTTGAGTCTTTCCGTTTCTATGTTTGCATTGGCTTTTCTTGGTAGTGTTGAATATTTACGTGGATTTGCTGGTATAGGTATTTTACTGGCAGTTATTACGGAGGCTAGTATTGCCTTGCTGTATTATAAAATATGGTTAAGTTGTAATAATGTCTAACAAGGTCTTAAACATAAATTTAGAATCCGAGTTGGGCTTACAAAAAACAGAGATTACTCATGGTTAACGTATATTTATTTACAGATGATTATGACCGACTATTTAATTTTTATCATAAGACTTTAAAATTTAAGGATCTGGACTGTGTTCTAACCTTTCCTGAAAATGATAATGCCGGAATATGGCTATTAAATTCACACGGAAATCCTACCGGATTGAGCTATTTCGGCTATGAAGTAAAAACTAACTTTTTATCCTATTGCGATAGCCTTATTTCACTTGGCGTAAAATTTGAAATGGTTTGGAGTCAGCCAAGTGGATATGTAGCAAGGTTCTTTGATCCTGATGGAAATACGATTCAAATTACATCTGAATGCTTTGATGAGACTAATGAGGTAGACACTAGCAAGTGGGGTTTATTTAATGCTATCAAATAATTGCATAAAATCGTAAATAAAAAAATGAGTTCTTAGCTCCATAAAAAATCCTTAAGTACTATAATGACGAACCAAGGAGAAACTAGTAAAAAATTGAATCAAAAGATTAATTTGATTATGGTTGTTCAGCAGTAAAATAAATTTAAAACGAGTCATTTTTTAGGCTCGTTAGTTTCATTTATGTAGCCTTCACTTTTTAACTAGGTGGGGAAACTACTTTTTATGAGCTGTATTTATCTAAAATTTCTTCATAAATAATAGGGTTAATGGGATATCAATGTACTCTCAAGAGTTTAAAACTGAGCTTAAAAAGTGTAATATTTTTAAAATTAAAAGTCCCAAAGGTGGGCACTATAACGACCGTTTTGAACTTAATGCTATTATTGAAGCAGAAAATGAAGCTCAGTTGTTAAATTATTTAGAACGGTTAGGCGTTTGTCATACAGTCCATAATGAAGAACCTAAACAATGGTGCCCACCGCCAATAGTATTAAATGGCACAAAAAAATGGATTGAATATAATGCCCAATGTGAATGTTTTGGCTATAAAACGTGTGTGCATATAGGAACTACCAACCTTACAATTGAGTTTAATTTTAATTCCGACAATCTCTATGAAGTATCAATTAATGATTTAAAAAGAGCTGTAGAATTTGAAAAGACATTAAAATTAAATGGCTTTGTCTCTTAAGGTAACCAAGCTTATCGATTAACGTTAAGTTACAAGAAAGAGGTCATCTTCTTAAAACTAACAACGTATACGGATTGTTCTTTCGCCATAGAAATTACTAATATTTCAGGTCGCGTCGGCGGAAAAATTATAAATTAACAAACCCATCTACTTCTATTTGTTTGTAGGGTCTAAAATGGTTTTCGTATTGAAGGTGTAAAATGCCTAGGCTAACTAATAAAATGCTTGATGAAATGCAGGAAAATGTAGTGGATTTTGAACTGATTTTTGGTATTGATAATCCCAATTACTTGCCTTACTGGACTGCTTATATGAGAAATGACGAGCGCAGACAGTTCTTATTAAATGAAGGCTCAACATTTTTAGATTTTAATAAGGAAATGCTCGAACATGATTTTGATTGGTTGCAATGGGAAGCAACCACTTGAAAATAAAGCACAATGAAAGACATGATAGTAGTACAGTTTTTTAATGTTAAACAACTTCATAGTCTCGTTAATTTAAATCGCTTATGTGAATTGCGCGCCCAACTTTTGACTTACACGGGCGCATCTTGGGCATATTTGGTAGGCAGCAAATAAAAAGCTGAGCTTAATGGGACTCAAAGTGAGCTCTCTAAACTGATAAAATATAACCAATAATCTTCGAGTGGCGATTACATTGCACAAATATGTGATTTATCTTACACATAAGGCTTCAGATTGCTCGGTAAATGGTAATGGTAATTCACATTTATAATTCCCCCCCATAGCATTTATTTCAAATGCTAAGTTATTACCTTGCCAATTAAAGTTTTCAAACCACCAGTTGCCGTCTTTTCCTATAAGATCAATGATTGAGTCGTCCGTTTTATTTATGGCACTACAAACATGTTTAATGTTTGTTGGGCCATCAAATAGGGATGTACTGTAATGCTCAATGGTAAAACATGGGTTCATTTCAGAATTATTAAGAATAAGACGAAACAGACCTTCTGCTTCTTTTACATTGCCAAACTCTATATGTTTAACAGCAGGAGGGATGACAACCTCATTCTTTTTTACCGCTTTTTGGTGCTCTGCTTTAACGTCTTCTTCCTTTTTGGGTTTGTTTTTTAGCTCACAACTAATCGTCATATTTGACAGTTCTATAGTACAAGCTTGATCAGCCCAATAGGCAGCAACAAAGAAATATAATCGGTGACCTGAAAAATGCATTTCAAAAGGGTAGATGTTAGGATCATCAGCTAAATTAATGCCTTTGGTGATCTGACAAAAGCGGACCTCTTTATGGGTTGTTAGGTTTTTAACCTGAATACAAGGATCGCCATTTTTTATATAAGCGGCAAACTCCGGTTGCTGATCATCTCTGAAGTTGTCTGTTGCATAGAACTTATATTGACTAATGTCATCGGCTTTAGCGACACTGGCGATGAGTAAAATAAGTAACACACATATCTTTTTCATTTTTTATAAGCCTTATAGCTAATCAGGGGTTTTTATAAAAAAAAACGGAACAACACTTTAACTATTTTAAAGGTTTTTGCAATAGAGTTGTTATGGTGGGTATTTTGAAAGACTAATAATTTATGTCATATCTTTGATAGTTAATGGGCGTCTCTTATTTCACTAGGTAGTTTGGAGTTGTAATTATTTGGTTCATATTAAAAAACATCAAATCACACTAACCACTTCAAAAGCCGTTAATCACTAAACGATTGAATCAAAATAGAAATTCGGCTATGGTTGATACAATAATAAAAATAAATTAAAAACGAGTTATTCTACAGATTCATTAGGGCTTACTAAAAATAGTTGCAAGGATGGTGAAATGGTTAGGTTTTATCTGGTTCTTACTTTATTAGGAATTTTACTTCCTTATGGCGCCTTTGTTCCTTGGCTAGTTACAAATGGTTTAGATCTTGGTCTCTTGTTTAATGACGCGGTGACAAATTCTATCAGCGTATTTGCTTGGCTTGATGTTGTAGTGTCTGCAGTTGTTTTGTTGGGTTTTATCATTGTCGATGGTCGCAGAAATAAAGTGACATATCGATATTTTGCTGTGCTGGGCACGTTGTTTGTGGGTGTGTCGTTTGGGCTTCCACTTTATCTTTACCTCAAAGAAAAGCAGTCCCTTGAATCACAGCCCTAACAAATAAGTTATGGCGTCAATAGCTATCTTCAAGTATCTGGCGCTTTCCGCATTTTACTACTTACTAGCACTGAATTTAAAATCGCCATCATTTTCCAGATGTAAGCAATGAGACGTAGTTACTGGTGTTAGCCCTATTTTTAGCGCTATTGGTACTTCAATGGTGTTATTTATTTAGATACTAATACCATTTATAGAGCTTTGTATTATGAATATTAAATGTAAAAAGCAGACAGAGCTTTTTTACTTTTATAAATACCATACAACTGGTCGGATCTGAAAAAGGCGTTAATTAAAGTAAAAAGCCTTTTTAAAATCTAAAACATAAGATTACACATTCATGGCTTTTTGTTTCCTAGCGCTATCTATTTTATGCGTTTTTCCATTTTGTAAGATAGTAATTTTGCGCCAACCAATTTGGCAATACTTGCTGCTGCTAAGTGTTATAACTGCCTATCATCAGGAATATATAAACTTATACGCAGTTGTTGTTATTGTGTTTTATTTAGGCTTATTGCACTTTTCGGTATCTGCAACCTCTGCGTTAATACGCAGTATCTTAACGCCTTTGTTTGTAATAGCCTCACTTGGTTTAGCCTTACATTGGTTCCCCGGTTTTAATAACCAGCCTATTGTTGTTAATGAACAGCTTACTAGCAATGCGATTGCATTTACCCTGTATGCTAATTTCGATAAAGCATTAGCGGGTTTGATGCTGAGCGCTTATTTTTTTACAAAAAATAAAACGCTAAAACCAATAAGGGTAGGGCATCCACTTTCGATTATTGCCATCACGATTTTAGCTGCACTCATCACTGCTTTAATATTGGGCCTTATGGAGTTTGCACCTAAAGTACCCGAATTTTGGTTTTTATTTATAGCAATTAATCTATTTTTTACCTGCGTTGCAGAAGAGGCGTTATTTAGAGGGATAATACAAACTAAGCTTTCGAAAGTGATAACCTCGGCTCGGTTTGCATTACTAGCGCCTGTGATCTCTACTGGTTTATTTTCACTCGCACACTTTTCAGCTGGAGCTAGTTACATGCTAGTGGCAGCTGTTGCAGGTTTTGGCTATGGATACATTTTTTATAAAACTCAGCGTTTAGAGTGGGCTATTTTATGCCATTGGCTCGTTAATGTGTTTCACTTTTTCTTATTTACTTACCCTATGCTTGCAACACCCTCTTATTAAATAACTATATGCTATCAAGTACTGATGGTGTTATTTGTGTATTACCTTAATAAACTTCCCCTCTGCTATTGGTTTATATTGGGCAACATCAAGTGGTACAAGTTTATTGCAATCTTTATTACTCAATAATTACTTTCAAAATAAAACAGTCTGTAAAACTATTTAGTTTTAACGTATGAAAATAATATTTTTGACTGTTTCAATAGCCTAAGAAGTAATTGGACTATTGAAAAGCTCAAGAGCAGGGGGTTAATAAACGACTGCCTTTACTGTTCATTTTTCAAATTAGCTGGTTCTAATAAACTAAACGTAGGTAAGCGCCATTTAAAGCGTACCGATGCCATGCGTATTAAATACCCTACAACTAGGCTTGTAATAACGCTGATGTTGTCATCAATGTTGTAGTGGTGTAGTGCTAGATATAAACAAGCTACAATCAGCGCTACGCTGGCGTAAAGCTCATGATGTAATACTAGCGGCGCTTGGCGACAAATTAAATCACGTAATAATCCACCAAATACGCCGGTAACAATAGCAGCGACTACACAAATACCATAGTGCAAACCCATATTAAGCCCCACTTGGCAGCCAATAATACTAAATGCGGCAAGCCCAAGGGCATCTAAACGCATAAAAATGCCTTTAAATTTAACCACCCATTTTGCAAGCCAAGTTGTAATAATACCGGCAACGCAGGTGATCAATAAATATTCTGGATGTTTTACCCAAGTTAAAGGGTAATTGCCAAGTAAAATATCGCGTACGCTGCCACCACCAATTGCTGTGGCACTGGCTACTAACATAACCCCAAACCAATCCATGTTTCTGCGCCCAGCACTCAGCGCACCGGTCATGGCTTCGGCTGTAATACCAATAATATAAACAATAGTTAATAGCATAAGATATTCACTTGAATTTTTAAGAGCAAAAATAAAAGTGCGATTGTAGAGAGAAACTAATAAAAAGACGAGTGAGAAATTACACTAAAAACGCTCAGTTTCAGATAAAAAAAACTAATGTGAAATCAATGTGTGAATTGGCTGTTAATAGTACGTTGACCTAGCGTGTAATTATAAAAAAATAAGGACAAAAGACCGTAAATAATGTAATAAAATATATGTAGTTAGCTGGAACCTCGTGCAATTAGTCGCGGTGTTAGTAGGGTGCTTTGTACTTGTTCACCACGAATTAGTTTTAGTAAGTTTTCAACTAGCATTTGTCCTGCTATTGTGGTGTTTTGCTCTATGGTTGTGAGTGGCGGGTTTACATAGCTGGCAATCGAAATATTATCAAAACCTATCACGGCTACATCTTTCGGCACGTTAATATTGGCTTCTTTTAAAGCGCGTATTGCACCTATAGCAATCAGATCGCTAGCAGCGAAAAGGGCATTAAAGGTAATATTGTTGGCAATAAGCGAACGTGTGGCATGATAACCAGACTCTTCGGTCGAAATCGCATTCGCTATTTTTCGCTCGCTTAAGGTAATAGCATGTTGTTTTAACTTGTCTTTAAAGCCATTAAAACGGGCAAAAAATTCAGGGCTATGATCAGATGCATCACCAATAAATGCGCAATCAGTTCGGTTATGCGCCAATAAATGCTCAGCAGCAAGTTGGCCGCCGCCATAGTTATCACAGCTAATTGTTAAATCGGCACGATTATCTACCGTTGCTCCCCAACAAACAAATTTGGTGTTTTGTTCAAGCAAGGTATTAAATTTAGGCTGAAAATCAATGTAATCGCCATAACCTAATAAAATAATACCATCAGCACGGTGACTGTCTTCGTAGTCCGCTTGCCAATCTGAGCTTGCAGATTGAAACGATACCAATAAGTCATACCCTTCTTTTGCGCAAGCACGCGTTATGCTGCCGAGCATCGCTAAAAAGAACGGATTGATTTGTGATTCATCTGCTGTGGGATCTTCAAACAGTAACAAAGCCAATGTACTACTTTGTTGAGTTCGAAGGTTACTCGCATTTTTGTCGACTTTATAGTTAAGCTGTTTGGCTACCTCAAAAACACGTTTGCGGGTTTCTTCATTAACCAATGGACTGTTGCGCAAGGCGCGCGAGACAGTGGATTGTGATACCCCTGCGTAGTGTGCAATGTCAAACGATGTAGCTTTACCTTTCATACACAACCTAACTATTTCAAGTAACTAAAGTGCAAATAACTCGTGTTATTCTCGTTTATTTGCTGATTTTTACAAGCTATTTATCAGTAATTTATCAGTAATTTAAAATTTTTATTGATCCAACCCTGACACCGGTGTCATAATGCGGGTGTTTTATCATTTTGTTGTCAAAACGTATTGGCTGCCCATTTAGTTGGGCAGCATTTTTTTATACTAGAGTAACTACTTTGAGGTGATAGCTCAAAGTTTATCTCATAGCGATAGCAAGACCATTGAAATTACAATAATAAGCACGGTTATAGCTAAGTATATAAACCGCTTAGACAAAAGAGAAAACACGATGAACTCCAAGCCAAATTCAGAATTCGATCCTATCTTAGTGGCCGACATCGGCGGCACTAATGCCCGTTTTGCTTTAATTACTGCTTTTAACCTACAAGAAAAACAATTCGTTATTGAGCATAATATCATTTTTCCCAGTGCCAATTTTGGTTCATTGGAAGCGGCAATAACGCATTATTTATCTCAAGTTAGTCATATTCAACCTCGACGCGCGTGTTTAGCCGTGGCTGGACCGATAAAAGCAGGCCAAGTACATTTAACTAATTTAGGTTGGCACTTTAGTGTCGAACAAGTAAAAGCTGAGTTTAATTTAGCTCAACTGGAAGTGATCAACGATTTTGCTGCGTTTGCCTATGCAGCACCTTATTTAGATCCACAACAAAACATTGCAGTTAAAGCAGGACAAGCCGATACTGATGCAAATATTGCAGTCATGGGTCCGGGCACTGGTTTTGGTGCGGCGTGTTTAGTGCGTACTAGCCAATCACGTGCTGTTTTGAGTTGTGAAGGTGGGCATATAACATTGGCATCAGTGAGTGAATTAGATACTCAGCTGATCATCGAGTTACGTAAGCTATTGCCACATGTATCGGTCGAAACAGTATTTTCAGGGCCGGGTATTGCTCATTTGTATCAAGCCATGGCGGCTGTAAAAGGTGTCGATGCTAAGAATTTAACCGCTGCACAAATTAGCGAATTAGCAAATAGTGGTGAATGTGCCATTTGCGATGCTACGTTAAATCAATTTTGTGATTGGATTGGCAGTGTCGCAGGCGATTTAGCACTGGCATTTGGTGCGTTAGGTGGTGTGTATATTGGTGGCGGTATTTTACCGCGTATGCAAGCTCGTTTACTTGCTAGTCGTTTTGTTGAGCGTTTTGGTGCTAAAGGGATCATGTCGCAGTATGTGAGCCAAATACCAGTGACGTTAGTCACACAAGATAATATTCCACTTATTGGTGCTGCTGCATGTTTGCACGTCAATGAGCAGTCATAATACATCGCTCATAGGGGTGTTATTGGGAAGGTTGGATGAAGAAAGTTACAATAAATAGTGTTGCAAGTTATGCCGGGGTCTCTAAAAAAACCGTGTCTCGGGTTTTAAATAATGAACCTAATGTTAGTGATGCAACCCGTGAAAAAGTTCTTAAGGTTTTTAAAGAGCTAGATTACACTCCTAACCCGATCGCCAGAGGTTTGGCGCAAAATCGTAGTTTTATTATTGGTTGCATTTACGATAACCCGAGTAAAAGTTATATCACTCGGGTGCAAACTGGTGCGCTTGCTGCGTGTCAAGAAAACAACTATAACTTGTTGATCCACCCATGTGATTTACGTGGTGATGCGTTGATCAGTAATATTGAGCATTTACTACAATCTTCTCGTCTTGATGGCTTGGTATTGACGCCGCCATTTTCAGATTTTAAGGTATTAGTCGATTTTCTCAAAAGTAAAAAAATTCCGTATGCACGAGTTGCATCAGCAGTGCTTGAAGACGATTCAATTTCAGTACGCAGTAATGATGAGCAGGGCGCATTTGAGATCACTGAGCACTTAATTAAGCTTGGCCATAAAGCGATCGCGTTTATTAAAGGCCACCCAGATCACAGTGCCACTGAGCAGCGTTTCAAAGGTTATCGCAGAGCGCTTAGTACGCACGGCATTGAATTTAATGAACGTTTGGTTGAAGAGGGTAACTTTAGTTATCATTCTGGGGTCGATAGTGCGCGCAGCATTTTAGATTTAACCCCACGTCCAACCGCCGTATTTGCATCAAATGATTACATGGCTGCGGCGGTATTAAAATTGGCAACACAACGTCAATTTAAAGTACCCGATGATATTTCTATCGCGGGTTTTGATAATGCGCCAATTGCTCGTCATATTTGGCCTGGTCTTACTACCATAGCGCAACCGGTTGAAGAAATGACCAAACAAGCGGTTACTAAACTGATTGAGCATATTGGTGATCCGCAAGAGCAACCGTATCAGGTTACGCTTGAAGCGCGATTAATCACACGCGAGTCTACCGCACAAGTTAGATAAAGGCTTTTCACAGTTGCCCGAGTTTGAGTGACGCTTACTCGGGCATTTTTTTGCTTAACAAAGCAGTCTGCATGTTGTTGCTATCTGGGTTTTTTTATCCGCTCATAGGTACTTACGATTGATATCATTTAGATTATAAAAAGATATTATAATCAATAAATTAAAGTAAAAACTCCTCACATTTTCTAGCACTCCAGCAACACAATTTAGCGACCAAGCTAGATCCCCTAATGAAAAATTATTTTCGTTCATTATTTGGTCATTTAAAATATTTAAACTAAATTTATAGGATAGGGTTGACACCGGTGTCACAGTCATGCGTTAATACAGTGACACCGGTGTCAGGTTGATTGTGAGAGACAACCTGCCAACGTATACCTTTGAACGGGTAAATCAAAGATGCTCAGTGCAAGTTCATTCGTGGAGTATGCACTTGCCACTGAGCCTTTATCCTCTAACCTTAGAGATGAGTCGAATTTTATGTTACATCCTCGTATTCAAGAAGTCACCGAACGCGTCATTGAACGCAGTAAAGCTACTCGCCAAGCCTATTTAGAACGCATCAATCATGCAAAAAAACAAACAAGAGTTCGTTCTGGTTTAGGTTGTGGCAATATCGCCCATGTTATGGCTGCGTGTAGCAGTGACGATAAAGCACGTTTAAAAGCTGATGAGCAGCCAAACTTAGCGATTATCAATTCATATAACGATATGCTATCTGCGCACGTGCCATACAAAGATTATCCAGATTTAATTAAAGACATTGCTACAAAGTACGATGCCACAGCTCAAGTTGCAGGCGGCGTGCCAGCCATGTGTGATGGCGTAACTCAGGGCCGTGATGGCATGGAGTTATCGCTTTTTTCTCGTGATGTAATTGCGATGTCGACAGCTATTTCATTATCACACGATGTGTTTGATGGCGTATTTTGCTTAGGTGTGTGTGACAAAATTGTCCCTGGTCTATTAATTGGTGCTTTATCATTTGGTCATCTACCGGTGTACTTTTTGCCAGCAGGCCCGATGCAGTCAGGCATTCCAAATAAAGAAAAAGCCCGTATTCGTCAAAAGTTTGCTCAAGGCTTAGTAAGCCGTGATGAGCTTTTAGAAGCGGAGAGTGCGTCTTATCACAGCGCGGGTACTTGTACGTTTTACGGTACTGCAAACAGTAACCAAATGTTGATGGAAATTATGGGCTTGCACCTTCCTGGTAGCTCGTTCATCAATCCATATACAGAGTTGCGTGATGGTTTAACCGGTAATGCGGTAGAAACCATGCTTAAACAATTGATTCAAAGTAAAGATGCCAATTGCTTA
Organism: Pseudoalteromonas sp. SG44-1; assembly: GCF_014164315.1. NCBI lineage: Bacteria > Pseudomonadati > Pseudomonadota > Gammaproteobacteria > Alteromonadales > Pseudoalteromonadaceae > Pseudoalteromonas > Pseudoalteromonas sp. SG44-1. The sequence continues at coordinate 2,949 of NZ_JACJEW010000079.1, read as the reverse complement.
GCGGATGTTGTAACTGAAAAAACCATTATTAATGGTTTAGTTGGTTTGTTAGCAACCGGTGGCTCTACGAATCATGCAATTCACTTAGTGGCAATTGCCAAAGCGGCAGGCGTTGAGCTGACATGGAAAGATATGTCGGATTTATCAGAAGTGGTGCCACTGCTAACACGTATTTATCCAAATGGTTCTGCTGATGTAAATCATTTCCAAGCAGCCGGCGGCATGGGTTTCCTTATGAGAGAACTCGTTGATGCAGGGTTCTTGCACAATGACGTTAAAACCATTGTTGGCGAAGGTCTCGAGGCGTATACCCAAGAACCACGTTTAGATACTGACAGTAACCTGATCATGACGAGCGCAACAGGCCCAAGCAAAGTTAAATGGGTACCGTGTCCAGAGAATTCATTAGACGAAGATGTACTTCGTCCAATTGACAACCCATTCAGTAAACAAGGTGGCTTACAGTTACTAACTGGTAACTTAGGTAAAGCCGTGATCAAAGTGTCTGCGGTTGCGGTTGAGCATCAAGTTGTTACAGCACCAGCAAAAGTATTTGCTTCACAAAGTGCATTACAAGAAGCCTATACACGCGGTGAGTTAAACCAAGACTTTATTGCTGTGCTAAAAGAGCAAGGTCCAAAAGCCAAAGGTATGCCTGAGCTGCATAAGCTCACGCCAGTAATGGCAACCTTGCAAGATGAAGGTTACAAAGTAGCGATCGTAACTGACGGTCGTATGTCAGGCGCATCAGGTAAAGTGCCAGCGGCAATCCACTTAGCACCAGAGGCGGTTGAAGGCGGCATTATTGCTAAGATTCAGGAAGGTGATTTAATTACTCTTGATGCACCAGCAGGTATCTTAAAAGTACATGTAAGTGATGAAGAATTAGCACAACGTGAATTACAACTTAGCGTACCTAGCTTAACGTTTGGTACGGGCCGAGAGTTGTTCACCGGATTTAGAAATATCGTAAGTAGCGCAGACATGGGCGCTAGCGCCTTTGGAATAGAATAATAATTCGCCAAACTGGGTATGAGGAACACACTATGAGCATAGAAAAAATATTATCATCGGCACCGGTAGTGCCAGTGGTGGTAATTGATAATTTAGAAGATGCAGCGCCACTAGCAAGAGCGCTGTATAACGGCGGTCTAAAAGCACTTGAAATTACACTACGTACACCGATTGCTGCAGAAGCTGTAAAGCTAATGAAAGCCGAAGTACCAGAAGCCTATGTTGGCACTGGGACTGTGGTAGATAAAGCAAGCTTTGATGCATCAGTTGCCGCAGGTGCTGATTTTATGGTGAGCCCAGGCGTAAATGATGAACTTTTAGCACTGGCAAAAGGCACTGATATTCCATTTCTACCGGGCGCCGCAACGCCAAGTGAAGTGATGAAATTAGCCAGTCACGGATTTAAGTTTTTAAAGTTCTTCCCAGCAGAAGCTGCAGGTGGAACAGCAATGCTTAAATCGATTGGTGGGCCATTACCACAAGTAACATTTTGTCCAACCGGTGGCATTAGCCTAGCAACAGCACCTAGTTATTTAGCACTTAGCAATGTTATTTGTGTTGGTGGTACCTGGATGCTAGATAAACAACTAATTGAAAATAAAGACTGGCAAGCCATTGAAGCGCTTGCTCGCCAAGCAAGTGAAGTTAAATAATTTAAGTGGAGTTTTGAAATGATTAATGTAGCAATTAATGGCTATGGCCGTATCGGTCGCAATGTTTTACGCGCGCTTTATGAGTCTGCACAAAATAATGAAATTAAAATTGTCGCAATTAACGACTTAGCACCGGCTAATGTTAATGCACATTTAACACAATATGATTCAGTGCATGGGCAATTTTCTCATAAAGTCACACTTGCTGATAACACCATGTTGATTGGCGACGACGTTATTACTCTTACCCAAGAACGCGACCCTGCTAACCTTCCATGGAAAGCATTAAACGTTGATATCGTTTTAGAATGTACGGGTTTTTTCACTAAGCGTGAAGATGCTGCAAAGCATATTACAGCGGGCGCGAAAAAAGTAATCGTTTCAGCCCCTGGTACTGATTTAGATGCAACTGTTGTTCACGGTGTAAACAGTGATGTGATCACTGCAGATAGCAACATTATTTCTAATGCTTCATGTACAACTAACTGTTTAGCACCAATTGCCAAAGCAATTAACGATACAGTCGGTATTGAGCAAGGTAGCATGACGACAATCCATGCCTACACTAATGACCAAAACTTGTCAGATGTTTATCATCCTGATCTGTATCGTGCACGAAGTGCAACGCAGTCAATGATCCCAACTAAAACCGGTGCTGCTAAAGCAGTTGGTTTAGTGTTACCTGAGCTTGCTGGTAAACTTGATGGTATGTCAGTACGTGTACCTACAATTAATGTATCACTGGTTGATTTTACGTTTATTACTAAGCGTGAAACAACGGCTACAGAAATCAATGAAATTATGAAAGCAGCATCTGTTGGGTCGATGAAAGATATTTTACAATACAACGAGTTACCGCTTGTTTCTATTGACTTTAACCATAACCCAGCGTCGTCAATCTTTGATTCTACGCAAACGAAAGCTGATGGCAAACTAGTTAAAGTGATGGCTTGGTACGATAACGAATGGGGTTTCTCAAACCGCATGTTAGACCAAGTTAAAGCGTTAGGTCAGTACTTGTAATAAGTACCACGTAAAAATTTAGCTTTATCCAACCAAGCCGCGACTATCGCGGCTTTTTTGTGTCTAGCGCTGGGCTGTAGATATGGTATTCTGCGAGCTGTTTTAGTACCAATCGACTTAAATACTTAACCATGCTAGCGAGCTAAATAAAGCGCTAACTGCGTTATAATTTTTTCAAGTAGAACAACTACATGTCAAAATTTACGCCTTGTTATCACTGTATTTATCTGTCGCTATAAATGGTCAGTAACTTAACACG
>NZ_JACJEW010000078.1:0-16488 GCF_014164315.1 Pseudoalteromonas sp. SG44-1 | reverse complement strand
CGAGTTTGCGAGTTTGCGAGTTTGCGAGTTTGCGAAAGTATAAAAGCGTTGATTAATTATGCAAGTCAAGGCCCCCTAAATGCAAGTTAACGCAAACTTAGGGGGTCAATATGGTTTAAATAACCACGAGTTGACCGCTAATGGCACCCGCTTCTTTTAATGCTTCTAGTATCGCCATTAAGTCACCAGGCGCTGCTCCAACTTCGTTAATTGCGCGCACTAAATCGTCAAGGCTAACACCGGGGTTAAATACAAAGGCCCGAGAATCATCTTCGTTAACATCAATAATACTTTGATTAGTAACGGCAGTTTCCCCTTCACTTAATGCGTTAGGCTGCGATACATTTTGCTGTTCTGCGATCGTAACGGTAAGACCACCATGGGTAATTGCCGCCGCTTGTAACCGCACGTTTTTGCCGATCACTATGGTGCCAGTGCGTGAATTTACAATAATTTTTGCCGAAGTATCGGCAGGTTTAAACTCTAAGTTTTCAAGCGTAGACAAATAAGCAACACGCTGCGACGCATCACGCGGGGCAATAACACGAATTGAAGCGGCATCAAGGGCATGTGCACTGTCTGGGCCGATAAGCTCATTAATGGTTTGCTCCAAACGTTTAGCAGTAGTGAAATCAGGACGATTTAAATTAAAAGTTATGTAATCACCTTGCATAAAAGGACTTTTAATTGCCCGTTCAACCGTTGCGCCATTTGGAATACGTCCTACCGTGGGCGTGTTCATTACGATCTTACTACCATCAGCTCCTTCGACACCTAACCCGCCAACAATTAGACTACCTTGCGCGATAGCATAAGTATTTCCATCAACCCCTTTCAAAAAGGTTTGTAGTAATGTTCCACCACGTAAGCTACCCGCACTACCAATTGACGATACAGTAATATCGATTGTCTGCCCTGGCTTTCTAAATGCAGGTAATTCTGCATGCACAGCAACCGCTGCTACATTTTTGATTTTGGGTTTTAAATTCGATGCCATGGTAATACCAAAACTATTTAGCATGGCTTTAAAACTTTGTTCAGTAAAACGACTTTGCTCACCGGTGCCAGGTAAACCTACTACCAGACCATAACCAACTAACTGGTTTGAGCGAACACCTTCAACCATTGAGACATCCTTGATACGTTCAGCGCTAGCAATAGAATGCCAAGCTAATAAACATATACACAGCAACGCTTTCAAGCTATTCATATCAACATCCTTTAAAAAGGGAACAGAGAGCTAGTGAAGAATCGAGTTAACCATCCTGCCGTTTGAGTCTCTTGCATTTGCCCTTTACCAGAATACTGAATACGCGCATTTGCGATTCTGTTAGAGGTCACAGTATTATCTGCAGTAACATCTTGCGGGCGAACAAGACCTTCCAAACGAATAAATTCTTCGCCGGAGTTTAAAGTCAGCCATTTTTCACCACGGATCACTAAATTACCATTAGGTAATACCCGCATAACATTTACGGAAATATCACCAAATAAACTATTAGATTGATTTGACTTAGTATCACCTTTGAATTTAGCACCGCTGCCCACACCAAACTGAATACTATCGCCACCAATATTAACCGGTAGTCCGCCTAATCCAATGACAGGATCTAAGCTGGCATCACTTTGTTTATCCGTTTCAGTTTTAGCTGCTTTAGATGATTGCGTCGATTCTTGCAGTTTAACTGTAATAATATCTCCGGTGCGTAACGCTTTTTTATCTGAATATAAATCGTTTGATAAATTGCTATCAAACAATGAGCCTGTCGGCACAACTTGCTCTGCAGCAGGCTCTGGGTACATAGGAGCATAGTATGGATCATCTTGAACCACGCTGTGGTTTTGAGTCGTCATACAACCACTCAATATAAATGCACCCGTTAAGACTATAGATAAATTACGCATAACTTTGCTCCGAATTAGTTAAAGTTGCTGACTGATGTAACTCATCATTTCGTCAACCGCTGAAATCACCTTTGAATTCATTTCATAGATACGTTGAGTTTCAATTAGGTTAACTAACTCTTCGGTTACATTTACGTTAGAGGTTTCAAGTGCGCCTTGGACAACAGTGCCTAATCCTTCTAGACCAGGGTTACCTTGTACAGGTGCGCCACTGACGGCCGTTTCGGTATATAAATTTTGGCCTACAGGCTCTAGACCTGATGGATTGATAAAGTCACTGATCGTTAACTGACCAATCACCACATTCTCAGGTTGTCCTTCTATTTTCACAGACACCTCACCATCTTGTGATACGGTAATTGACTTCGCATCATCAGGTACATTCATTTCTGGCTGCACAGGAAAACCTGCACCAGCAGTAACAATACGACCATCCTCATCCGTGGTAAATTGACCATTTCGAGAATAGGCGATATTGCCATCGGGCTGTAAAACTTCAAAAAAACCTGGCCCTGATATCATCCAATCCAATGAGTTTTCAGTGGTTAACATGTTACCTTGAGAAAAGTTCTTCTGATTAGCAACTACTTTGGTACCAGCACCAAGCATCAGACCAGAAGGCATCTCTGTATCTTGTGATGAACGCCCCCCTGGCTGATTAATATTTTGATAAAGCAAATCTTCAAATACAGCACGACTTTTCTTATAACCAACAGTACTGGCATTGGCTAAATTATTTGAGATAACCGAAATATCGGTTTGTTGAGCATCAAGCCCCGTTTTACTTATCCACAATGCAGGATTCATATTAATGTCCTCTCAATAAAGTTAAACAATACGCAGCAATTGAGTTTGACGTTCGTCAATTTCTTCAGCCGTTTTCATTAACTTAACTTGTAATTCAAATTGGCGTTGATGGCTTATCATATCCACCATCTCATGTACCGGATTCACATTTGACATTTCCAAAGTGCCACTCATTACTTTCACATCATTAGAGATGTCACAAAATCCACATATACCATTTTCCAGTAATTCGGGTTTTGGTCGAAATAAGCCATCATTGCCTTTTTCAAGCTCAGAATTATTTGCCTTAATTACCTTCAAACGGTCAACAACTTCTAAAAAGTTAGCCGGCGCACCTTGCGGGCGAACTTGGATTGAACCATCGTCACTAAATTCGACTTTCTCCACTGGCAATGGCAAAATAATCGGTCCACCTTCGCCAATAACTTGACGCCCGTGACTGGTGATCAAAGCGCCATCAGGGGTGATATTCAACGTGCCAACTTTAGTATATGCCTCATTCCCTGAAGCATCTTGCACTGTAAGCCACCCTTTATCGCTCATAGCAATATCAAGATCACGTCCAGTTTCAACAATACCGCCGGAAGTCATATTAGAGCCTGGCCGTTCCTGCATAGTAAAAACACGTGTCGGTAAGCCTTCACCAAAAGCTTGCATTGAGCGCGCTTGCGCGAAGTCAGCTTTAAAGCCTGTGGTATTGGCATTTGCTAAATTATTTGCTTTAAGCTCTAGGCCCCGCAAACTTTGCTTAGCTCCAGACGCTGCAATGTAGACCATCTTGTCCATAACATCGACTCACGTTAAAAATCTATAACATGACAAATGCAAGATAAGTGCCACAATAAAATGACGTAATAAATTACAAAATATAATCAAGCACAAATAAAAAAGGCTGCTAATAAATAGCAGCCTAGGTGTCGGATTGTAAAAAATATTAAAACGAGATTAACGGATCTGCAAAATAGCTTGCTGTAGTGTTGAATTCACTTCGAGTGCACGCGAGTTAGCTTGGAAGTTACGCTGTGCGCTGATCAAATCAACAAGCTCATTGGTTAAGTTCACGTTTGATTGCTCTAATGCTGATGAGCTAATCTTACCAAATGCGCCTGAATTTGCTTCACCCGCTACAGGGTCACCTGAAGTTAAACTTTTCTTCCATGACGTATTGCCTACTTGTTGTAACCCCTGTGAATTGGGAAAACGGACTAACGCAACTTGACCTAGGTAGTTAGAGTCACCATTACTATAAGAAGCAACAATTTTTCCATCAACACCAATGTCTATATTTGCCAACCGTCCCACAGCAGCACCATCTTGAGATAATACTTTATTTTCAAACTTGCCTGCATGCTGGGTCGGGATTTTTGCAGAGGTACCTGCTTCATCACGCCAGTTGATAGTTACATTATTAGGAAAGCTAGCACCATTGCTTAAAAACCCTGTCAAATTAGTGCTATCTAACACAACAGGGTTAAATGTATTGCCTGTATTTGCGGTACCATTGGTGTTAAGTGGTAAGCCGTTCGCATCAAACTGAAATGTTGAAATTGGATTAAATGGTCCAGTAGCGCCTTGCGAGCTTCCATCAGGATTGAATGCTTGACCGTCTAACGTGGCATAGGTTTGCCACTCATTAGCATTACCTGTAACAGCTGCATCCGTTTTCACAAAAAACAATTGCATAGTATGCGGCTCACCTAGCGAATCATAAACATTGGTTGAGGTAGAGTGAGTATATGACCCTGATTGAGTTGGATCAAATGGTGTAATAGTCGGTGTATCTTTGGTCGAATCCAATCGAAATGACGAATATACACTTGAGGTAGCCCGCGGGGAACCTGATGAATCAGGAATTTGAATCGCCCCAGAGGAGGTTAAACTTACTGATGTTGCATCTCCACTAATTTCATCAACAGGAAAGCCTTGTAAGTAATTACCTTGTGCGTCAACGATAAAGTTATCTTTATCTAATTTAAACGCCCCTGCACGAGTGAATGTTTTATCTTGTGAGCCTAACTCATTGCTAAGAGCAAAGTATCCTTCACCTCCTATAGCAAGATCGAGTGAATTTTTAGTGCCTAATGTTGAACCTTGATGAAACTGCTGTGCTACAGATGCTGTTTGTACACCATCACCATTTTTAGTTTTACCCGAAGAAAAAACTGATGATGAATAAACATCGGCAAACTCAGCTCTCGATTCTTTAAAACCGTAGGTATTTACATTAGCGATGTTATTAGCAGTAACATCCAAATCTTTTTGTGCGGCAGCAATGCCAGTTAATGCAATATTAAAACTCATAATTCACCTCTAACCTATAAAATTTAGCCAATAGGCTAAAAAATAAATAAAATTTATCACGCAATTTCTGCGACATCAGACAGCTTAACTGCCCCTTCTTTAGTGTTAATAATAATACCGTTAGCGCCATTAATATTGACGCTATCAATATTTTTATAAGAGGCCATGGGTAAACTAGTAAATTCTTCGCCCATGCTGCCCTCTGCTTTGATATTGTATTCTCCTGGCGGAAGGCTCTCACCGGCTTCATTTTTTCCATCCCAGTTAAAACGTAAGCCACCAGCAGGTTTATCACCTAACTCAATTACTCTCACTAGTTGTCCGGAAGCATCTGTAATACTGAGCCTTAAATCTTTAACGGGACTTTCAACAGCAATCATGCCCGAGACATCACCACTGCTGTTAAGATCTAATGTATCTGATTCAACTAAAGCTTTTTTGCCTACCAGAGTTGATGCTTGCAACGCTGAATTAGAGGTCATTGAAGCAGCCAAAGACTCAAACTTTGAATTTAAATTTGAGATACCTTCTGCCATGGTAAAGTTCGTCATTTGTGCAATCATTTGGTCGTTGTCCGCAGGTTTACTGGGATCTTGAAACGACAGTTGCTGCGTTAATAATGAAAAGAAATCCTCTTGCGTTAATGCATCACTTTTCTTTTCACCAGTCTTTTCGTCAGCCTCTTGTTTACTCGGCCAACGAAGCGAATCTATATAGCTTGATGATGCAGTATTTATGTCGTTACTCATAATCTAACCCTCAATTACCGCTGCCCAAGCAACAGTGTTTTACTTAACATTTGCTTCGCTGCATCAGCAACTTGCACATTGGTTTGATAAGAGCGTGAGGCGGAAATCATATTAGCCATTTCTTCAACGACATTAACGTTAGGTTTGTAGATATAACCATTTTCATCCGCACTGGGGTGATTTGGGTTATATTCAATTTGCAGTGGTTTATTACTCTCTACAATGCCTAGTACTTTAACGCCAACAGACGATCCCTGCGTATTACCAGTTGATTCTGATGCTTTCATCAGTTCAGCTGCAAAAACAGGGTGACGCGCCCGGTAAGTTTTGTCTTGGCTTGAGCTAATGCTATTGGCATTGGAAATATTACTTGCGGTGGTGTTCAAACGCACATTTTGCGCACTCATACCACTACCTGAAATATCAAAAACGTTATATAAACTCATGCTTAGGCTCCTTGACTACCGAGGGCTTTTTTAAGGCCTTTAATTTTACTACTCATAAATTGCAGGCTTGCCTGATACTCTAATGAGTTCTTTGTATACAAGTTTCGTTCCACTTGTATATCAACCGAGTTACCATCACCTGTATCTGCTTGATTTGGCGAACGAAACATTTCACTATTACCGATATAACGACTACCACCTGCAATGTGATTCGGGTTAGTTGTTACCATGTTATTGCCGCCTTGCTGGTGGCTTTTTGCCGCTTTCAATGCTGAGGCAAAGTCGATATCCTTCGCTTTATAGCCCGGCGTATCAGCATTAGCGATATTGGTTGCTAATAACTCAGCACGTTGCGAACGGATCAACATTGCATGAGGATGAACCCCAAATGCTTTATCAAAACTGATAGCCATAACCATCTCCAAAAAATTGACTTAAGATGATTAATGCAAAAGGTGAGCCAACTAGGTTAGTGTTTTATGATGTGTTTAATTTTTGATTTAAAAAGAAAAACGATGTGGAGGCACATCGTTTTATCGTATTCTAGATTCGGCTTTACTACCGATGAGACTTGAGTTACTTGCGTTTTAGCGCGTTATTTACGCTGGTAAGTTATTTCTTTTGATAAATAATACCAGGATTACAGCGTACCATATCAAACTCGTTACTTAACCCTGACATAGACTCTGAAGCACCTAAAAATAAATACCCCTTAGGGTTAAGTGCTTGAGCAAACTGAGCAATAATTTTGGCTTTCACCTCAGGTGCAAAATAAATCAGCACATTACGGCAAAAAATAATATCAAATTTGCCCATTAGTGCGTATGAATCTAATAAATTAAGGTGTCGAAAACTCACTAATTTTTTTATTGAGTCGTTAACTTGCGCCATCCCATTGCCGCTATCTTTGAAGAACTTCTTCCTGCGCTCTACCGACAGCCCTCTAGCTAAAGCAAGAGAGTCATATTCTGCATGTTTACACATATCTAACATAGTATTAGAAATATCGGTGCCGATGATCTGCGCGCCCATTTTTAATACACCCGGCTGCTTAGCTTGAAACTCAGCGACCGACATGGCAATAGAATATGGCTCTTGTCCTGAGGAACTTGCCGCTGACCAAATTTTCAACGGTCGACGCAACTCTTTATGCTCTGGGAATAACTTACTTTGTAATAGTTCAAACGGGTATTGATCCCGAAACCATAAAGTTTCATTGGTCGTCATAGCATCAACAACTGCGGCACGTAACTGCCGCTCATGCGGACTCAGTGTTTTACTGACCAATTGTGACAATGACTCAACATTGAAACGAACCATTAGCGGAGCAAGCCTGCTTTTGACTAAATAAAGCTTATTATCACCCAAAACAATGCCACATTGTTGCTCTAAAAAAGAACGAAACTGATCGTACTCACTTTGTTGTAAATGCTTATTTTCCAAAGTAACACCGCCTTTTCAAATTAGTCACAATGAACCCATTTTTTCACTGCTGTAGCTAACTCATCCGGATTGAACTTAGCAATAAAGTCATCAGCCCCCACTTTTTCAATCATCGCTTGATTGAACACACCACTGAGTGATGTATGCAGAATAACATGTAATGGGGCTAACTTTGGATCTGCTTTTATTTCAGCCGTGAGGGTATAACCGTCCATTTCTGGCATTTCAACATCAGAGATCAATAAACCAACTCGCTCGGTAATATCATGCTTACAGTCAAGTGCAGCAATTTCCCGGAGGCGAATTAATGCTTCTTTCCCGTTTTTAGCAAGCTCAGTCTGCACGCCTAACGGCTCTAGAGCACGTTTGACTTGATTACGAGCAACGGCAGAGTCATCGGCAATAAATACGATGCGCTCACCTAAGTCTTTTTGAATTTCACCATCATTAGCTATTGCTGCACTGACTTCAGTATTTACCGGGCAAATTTCATTTAATATTTTTTCTACATCAAGAATTTCGACTAACTCATTTTCAATTTCTGTCACTGCTGTTAAATACGAATATCTGCCAGCCCCAGACGGTGGCGGCATTATTTTTTCCCAATTCATATTTACAATTCGCTCAACGCCGCCAACCAAAAAACCTTGTACGGAGCGGTTATATTCAGCAATGATAATAAAACTATCTTTAATATTCTCGATCGCAGGGCCACCTACAGCCATTGATAAATCAATAACAGAAATAGTTTGCCCACGTATATGTGCGACACCTCTTACATAGGCATTCGACTTCGGCATGTTTGTTAAAGGAGGGCATTGCAGTACTTCTCTCACTTTAAACACATTAATACCAAAGCGCTGCCGCCCTCTTAGCTTGAATAATAATAATTCAAGACGGTTTTGCCCAACCAATTGAGTACGTTGGTTAACTGAGTCTAAAATGCCTGCCATTTCAATCTCCTGAAGAAAGCGAATAAGAACGGAACAATAATTGCTTTCTTTCTGTAAAGCTACATAACTACACGGGAGCGTCTGTTTATTGACGCTAAATATTTATACCCTGTTTTCAACCATAAGCATAGTCGAAACATTATGAGTTTGTTAAAAAAAAGCCGAAGATACAGTGTTTTTTATTTTCTTGCTAGCTTATGCCTAGTTACTCCACTGTATGCACAAACATATAGCAAAGAACAATTGCAAGAACTTGCTGTATCCCATGTCTATGATCAATTAGACCCTAATACCGCCGATGATAAGGAACTCAATGCTCTAACATTGGATAGTCGGATACCTGATCGTGGCTGCAACAGCGACCTTGCATTTAATATTCCTACTGAGCCGCCATTTAATCGCCAAATAACCGTACAAATAAAATGTGATGACCTCAATGGTTGGAGTCAATATGTTCATGTACGTATGATTGAACTCACCCCTGTGATTATAGCCACTGAAAATTTAAGTCGCGGGGAGGTTATTGAAGCTCATCATTTACGTTTGATTATGAAACCAAAACATTTCGTAAGAGCGCAGTATTTACAAAATCAAGAGCTGCTGATTGGTAGCCGCAGCAAACGTAATATCCGCAGTGGTTACCCTGTTGCATTAAATCAAATCTGTATGGTCTGCAAAGGCGATAATGTCACTATTTTTGCAATAATTCGAGGATTGAAAATAAAAACTTCCGGTTTAGCCCTAGAAGATGGTACTTTAGGAGAGCAGGTAAAGGTTAAAAATGCAAAGTCAGGGAAAGTTTTAAATGCCCGCGTTGATGGTGTTGAGTCTGTGCAGGTAATTATTTAAATTTTCGTATTTGTGCTAAAGTTTCTAACATGGTTGCCGATAACAAGGCATGTGTTGGATAATGTATAGGTTAAAATCATGGTAAGCCAAGTAAATAAAGGTCAGCAACAGGCTAATGTGTTGACCAATGCTAAACAGCAAAAAATTGATTTACAAAATAATAATGCTAATACTGCGCAAGCAACTACGCCAAAAGCGACTGCTGACTCAGTAAGCTTAACGCCACAAGCGCAACAATTAAAATCTTTGCAAGATAAAGCACAGCAATCTTCTGGTTTTGATAGCAACAAAGTGGCTGAGCTAAAAAAAGCAATTACTGAAGGTAAATATCAAATCGATGCTGAAAAGCTAGCTAAAAATATCGCTGCATTTGAGTTTGATGTGTATGGCTGATCACACCAGTTTGATCAGTTCTAAACTTGTTATGCAGCTAAATTGCTTAACATCCCTTGCTGATATCTTAGAAGATGAATTAACCGCTATAGCCTCCCGTCGTGGCGAGGGCCTTAAAGATATCGCGAAACAAAAACTTACCTTTTTAAGTCAAATTCAAACGTTAGATAAAGAACTCAAAGCCTTATTTGCAGGTAATGACGTTGAATCTGACGAAGTAACAAGCTTAACGAGTGATGTGCATAAGCTATTAGAGTCATGTAAAAAGAAGAATGACGTTAATGCTCATGCAGCCCACCATGCACAATTAACAGTAAAACAATTGAAAGACATTTTGATTGGTGTGCCAACCTCTACAACATATGACCAAGATGGTAGTGTTGTTCATGGTAACAGTAAGATCGTCCATAACTTAAAAGCATAATTTGACTCCTACTTTTAGTTTTACAAAATTCCCTTTATTATTTTTCTTTCCCTATTTAAAATTATCTCGAAAGTGATTAAGCGCGGGACAACCCGCGCCTTATATCTTTTGCTTAACAATAATTAACTATCAATTTGATTATTGCCGCTTTCGATTAATTTCTTAATCATTTCCTCTGATTGATTTTGCACATCAAGAGCAGGCTCCGCAGTAGCTTTCTGCTGTGCTGTAAACACCAGACTATTACTCTCACTCACAGGATCGAGTGCGAGCAAGTTATTTTGTTCACTCTCTGCAAGAAGATCTGCAACTGTTAATTGACTCAGTTGTGGTGTTAATTCAGATACCGGAGCAACACTGCTAATTTTACTTAAATCAATACTATCATCGTTTGATGATAATAATTCAGTACTATTATCACTGCCACTGAATTCAGCGCTAGGTTCAACACCTGCAGAACTAACATCCACTCCATTTATCTCAAGGTCCTGACCATTAATATCAACCACTCTTATATTACCGATTGAATCTGTAATGCTAAAGCGAGCATCGCTTAAGCCTGCGCCAAGTAAATCGGCCAAATTTACATCAACAATGCCGATATTCCATGTGCCATTATTTACAACAGCCCCACCATCACTTAATAAGGTGATCCCGAGTGCCAGCGCATTATCAAGCCTTACAATAGCTCCATCTTCAGCATCAGTTTCACCATCAAAACCTGTCACAACTAGGCCTAACAATATACTATTTGTATCTATGTTCGTAAGTGATGGCGGGATAGTATCTATCTCAAGACCTGTCATCGCAGAGGTAGCAGTGGTATTCCCAGCAATATCTGACACTGTTGCACTGACGGTATAACTGCCATCAAGCAGAATATCGTTTGGTGAAATACTCCAACTACCATCGCCTTGCGTAGTAGTTGTTACTGATGTTTGCGCTATACCATTATCAAATATCAGCGTGACTGTGCGCCCTGCTTCACTCGATGTGCCGCTGATTTCAGGTGTCGCATCATTGGTTAATATCAGCCCACTCGTAATGGCAATAGTCGGAGCAACCGTATCAATAACACCTGATTCTTGTACCGTGGTGGCATTACCGTATTCATCCTGCACGGTCACATCCACAGTATAACTACCCGCTGCAAGTGCTGTATTTGGTTCAATTAACCAATTACCGTTACTCGCAGTTGTGGTTGTAACCGTTTGCGTGTTACCTGCCGCATCAGTAAACAATACAGTAACTTGGCTATTTCCAGGTGCACCAGTTACTGTGCCGGTGATCTGAGGTGTTAAATCATTTGTGTCACTGATTACATCAATAGCAATAACAGGACCCGTTAAATCTAATATTAGTGTCGCGGTATTGCTACCTTGATTACCTGCACTATCATTAACCGAGGCGGTAATTGCGACACTCCCTTCAGCCAGTATTTGATTTGATGCAACACTCCATACTCCCCCAGCTTGTACCATAGCAGTAACTGTATCTGTAGTACCTAAGCTATCAACTAGTACTATGGTAACTATTGAACCGACTCCCGCATCAGTGCTACCCGATATTACAGGTGTTGCATCGCCACTAGTACCAGGCTCATTAATAGTCAATACCGGTGCAGTAATATCAACTAAACCGCTAACACTAGCATCTGCTGTTAGCCCTGCTTCAGTGACTGTCGCTGTAACAGTATAAATACCTTCGCTAAGAGCTTGAGTAACTAAGACAATCCACAAACCATCGACTACTGTTGTATTATAAGTTTGTGTCTGGGCCGCGCTATCCGTTACTGTAACAACGACTGCACTGCCATCGACAGCGTCACTACTGCCACTGAAATTGGGAGTTGTGTCATTGGTATCTGCAGGAGCAACAATTGCAATGCTTGGTGCACTGGTATTCAATAATCCAGTTACCGACGTTGAGGTTGTTGAATTACCCGCTAAATCAGTAATACTTGCAGCGACTGTGATAGTGCCGTCAACCAGTGAATCTGTAACATTAATTGACCAACTGCCATCGGCTTGTACTTGCGTCGTATAAGTATAACTGGAATTATTATCGGTAACTGTGACGCTCAATTGCGTACCTGCAGGCTCATTAGTTAAACCACTGAGTTGAGGGGTGGCTACATTTATAGTCCCTATAGAATCAACCGAAATAGTTGGCGCACTGGTATCGATCACAGCTGTTGTTGAAGCTGTTGTAGTCAGGGCCGCACTATCTGTCACTGACGCTGTTGCTGTGAATGTGCCATCAGGTAAAGCTGCTGCCGTGGCTTGCCAATTACCATTACTATCTATAGTAGCAATTAAATTTTGAGTATTACCATTACTATCCACCACAGTAATAGAAACTGTGCTTCCTTGTGGCTCATTTGAATTACCACTTATGGTTGGCGTACTATCATTAGATAATGATAATGGCGCTATAGTTAACTCTGGTGCTTCTGTATCTATACTTAGGTTCGCTGTTTGATTGATACTGTTACCTGCACTGTCACTCACAGTCGCATTAATATTATAATCGCCATCAGTAAGAGTCGTTGTAGTGACTTGCCATAAGCCAGATCCATTTACTAAAGTTGTTAGTGTTTGGCCATCAATGGTTACGGTTACCGTTGCTCCTAACTCATTACTTGTACCGCTAATCGTTGGAGTCGCATCACTGGTAATTGATAAAGGATTTATAGTGAGTGTTGGCGCGGTAGTATCAATTACACCACTGGCCGTCTGCTCAGTTAGGTTGCCGACTCCATCGCGCACACTCGCTTGAACCGTATATTGTCCATCACCTAAGTCTTGCGGTACATTAACTGACCAACTGCCATTCGCTTGCACTGTCGCGCTAAAGGTTTGTGTTGCAACTCCTTGACCAGTTACCACCAATGTTACTTGCGCTCCCTCACCTAAATCAGTGGTTCCGCTAATAGTTGGGGTGCTATCCATCGTCAATGCAGGGGTAGATAACGTTAGTTCAGGCGCCGTATTATCAAAATCCAAAGTACTAATAGTCGTGGTATTGCCAGCCGCATCGGTTGCCGAGGCTTCAACGTAAGCTAGTGTCAGTAATGATACCGATAAATTCAATACGCTCCAATCACCGTTCGCATCAACCGTTGCAGTGTAAGGTAAACCAACAGCGCCTCCCACTAAATGGTTTGTAATGGTAACAACACTGCCTTCAGGTAAATCTGATGTGCCAGATAAGGAAACCAAACTGCCTAGAAGGAAAGAAGGGACAATCGTAAGTGCAGGTGGTGTAATATCGACTTCACCGCCCGTTTTACTGTCTTCTCCTTGATTACCCGCCATATCAGTGATTGTTGCTTTTACGGAATAAACACCTTCAGCTAACGCGGTATTTGCAGCTGCTTGCCAATCACCTTGAGCATCCGTAGTAACTGTTACAACCTGTTCAGTACCACTTGCGTCAGTAAAGGTCACCTCAACAGTGGCATTCGCTTCATCAGATGTCCCACTAATAAGTGGCGTTGTGTCTTGTGTTAATATCAAACTACTTTGATCAATTGTGATCTCAGGGTCAATACTATCTATAACAGCATTAGCGGTTAGTTGCCCTACATTACCCGCAGTATCGGTGACCACAGCAGTGACTGAGTAAGCGCCTTCCGCAAGTGCTTGGGAAGCTTCGACTTGCCATGTTAAATCTGCTGCGAGTGTTGTATTGATGGTATGACTAGCCCCTTGTGCGTCAGTAAAAGTAACAGCAACGGTGTTGCCAGCAACAGCCCCCACAGCTCCCCCTGAAACAATTGGGGTTTTATCTGCGGTGCTGCTTAATGGATCAATCAACACTGTTGGTGGAGTTAAATCTATTTCACCTGTTGTTTGAGCCAAATTGCTATTCCCAGCAATGTCAGTGATAGTTGCAGCAATGCTATAACTTCCTTCTGCAAGCGCACTTCCAAGCGCTACAGACCATGTACCATTTGCTTTAACTGTTGCCTGCACAGATTGCTCTGTGCCAGTACTATCAGTGATCAATAATTCAACTACAGTGCCTTGCGCAGCATCTGATGTGCCACTAATTAATGGTGTTGTATCATTTGTAATACTAGGCGAATTGACAGCCAATGTTGGTGCGGTTAAGTCTATTGCTAGGCTAGTACTTGACGAGCCAGTTAAACCGTCCTCGCTGACAACTGCATTCACAGTATAGCTGCCTTCAACAAGTGCATTACTGACATCAATAGTCCATTGCCCAGCCAAAGCTTGAGTAGTCAATGTTTGCACAACAATGCCCGAGGCAATAATTTCAATCGTTACATTCGTACCATCTCTGGCATCGGTGGTACCAGAGATAGTTGGTGTTGTATCCATCGTTGCTTGTAAACTCGCAATCGAGATAGTCGGCGCATTAGTATCCAATGTTGCGTTACTTGAAGCCGATGCTTGATTGCCAGCAGTGTCACTCACATTAGCCGTAATAGTAATTGCGCCATCGTTTAATGCATCAATAACTTGAACTGACCAGCTGCCATCTGCTTGTACAACAGCAGTTAGTTGATAACTGTTTGAGTCATCATTGACATTCACTGTTACCGTGGCGCCTATTTCATCACTACTCCCTGAAATCATCGGTGTACTATCATTAAATGTGCCTAGTCCGTTCAAGGTTAAACTAGGATCTAATGTATCAACCGTGCCATTACCTTGAACTGTGCCTATATTGTTAGCGGCATCAGTAATAGTAGCCGTAACAATGTAGTCACCATCAGCAATATCAGCGGTTGGAGTTGCTGAATAACTGCCATCGGCTTGCACTAGTGCTGTAAATTGCTGAGTGTCACCGTTTGCATCAACCAACACGATAGCCACTTCAGTTCCCTGCGGCTCTGTTGACGTACCAGAAATTGTTGGCGTCGCATCGTTGCCCACTCCAAGGGCTGTGATTGTAAGCACTGGTGTCGTGCTATCTATGGTCAGTGTCGCAGATGCCGTTTGTTGATTACCTGCATCATCGGTGATCGTTACATCAACCGTGTAATCACCATCAGTCAATGCACTTGGTAGCGTTACTTGCCAAGTGCCATTACTTGCCACTGTCGCTTGCAACGTTTGTCCTGCAATTGTGACCGATACATCTCCGCCTATTTCATTACTGCTGCCAGTTATTGTTGGGGCAGTATTTGCTGTTGGCGCTAAATTATCGATAAATAAACTTGGCGCCACACTATCAATCACTCCAGTCGTTTGCTCAGTAGTCAAATTACCAACCCCATCGCGCACAGAGGCAGTAACGGTATAGGTTCCCTGTGCAATAGCTTGCGGCACAGATACTGACCAGGTTTGATCAGCCTGTACCACTGCGGTAAATGTTTGGCTGACATTATCACTATCAACCACTGTCAAATTAATCACAGTGCCTTGACCCATATCCGTATCACCTGAAATAACTGGCGTTGTGTCGTTGCTCAACGCGTCAACACTGACCGTTAAATCAGGTGCTACGTTATCAAAATCGAGTGTGCTGACCGTACTAATATTTCCTGCTGCATCAGTTGCGCTGGCAGTAACATAGGCAAGGTTAAGTAATGGCACCGTTAAGTTAAGTAATTGCCAATTACCATCAGTATCTGTAGTTGCCGTATAACTTGCACCAATTAACCCTCCCACTAAATGTTCCGTGATAGTGATGGTGCTTCCCGCTGGTAAGTCTGAATCACCTGATAGCGATACTAAATTGCCAAGTAAGAAGGAAGGTATAATTCTCAGTTCTGGGGCGATGGTATCCACCACGCCGTTGTCACTGGCGCTGGCTGTATTGCCTGCATCGTCGGTGATACTGGCAGTCACTGTGTATGCACCATCAACCAGCGGTTGCGTGGCCTCGGCACTCCAATTACCACTGGCATTGGTTTGCACTGTCACGGTATGGCTGCCATTAGCATCCGTAAAGGTAATCGCAATGTCACTGCTGGCTAGATCCGATGTGCCTGTCACCACTGGCGTATTGTCATTCGTCAATGCCGGTGCATCGATGGTAACGCTTGGCGCGGTTGTATCTATCACCCCAGTTTCGCTATCGGTGCCGGTATTGCCTGCGGAGTCTGTCACACTGACATTGACTGTGTACTCGCCTTCGATAATCGCATTACTGGCCTCCACGGACCAATTACCTGCGCCATCCGTTGTTGCTGTCGCACTTTGTACTGCGCCATTGGCCGCGATGATTGTAACGTTCACTTGCGT
>NZ_JACJEW010000077.1:0-17522 GCF_014164315.1 Pseudoalteromonas sp. SG44-1 | reverse complement strand
TAGTTTCAGTGCTTCTGCTTTAAATTCAGCAGAATGGAGAATACGTTTTTTCTTGTTTGTCATGGTTCACCTCATTAGTGATTGTACTCACTTAATTAGGTGTCCAAAACTGGTGGTGCGGATCAGTGTTACGGGAGTCATTCATCAAGTCTTTCACAAAGTACTTTGACATTTTAAAGGACATATTATGTTGACGAAGTATTTCATTGACCGAACATTCTAATGCAAATATTTCAGCTTCAGTAATCATTTTATGCACCTCCAATGTGCTTATTATATAATTCCAATAACTTCGAATTCAGTTCATCATCAGTAAAAGCAACAATATTACCGGCTGGCTTCGAATCATCTAAGCTTCCTATTCTCACTTCAAAATTTTCATTATCAAAACTATCTATAAAAATATGACTTCCTTTTTGTTCATCAAAAAATGATGCAAAGTTGTCTGTAATTGTCATATCAAATTTCATGTTTCTTCCTTGTAGATTAAACATCAAATAATAAAATCTAGTAACATTCTTGCCGATGTATGCAATAGCTTTGCAAATACTCCACGCGACATATTAAACGTTTCGCGAATATTGATTATTTCATCGGGTGAAATGGCGGGCTTATTTGCATCATTCATAGCATAAGTGAGTAAGGTTAGCTTGTCTTGTGCATGCGCTTAAATGTACGCAAATTACTTACACTTATTAAGTTAGCACTATGACGCGATATAAACCTGCTACCAGTGTGTAGCCGCAGGTTTATACCCCGTCAAATATATAATTTAGACGTTGGATAAAACTCAGCTGCGGAGCAAACCCTGTCGCGATATAAAATCACTGCTACATGGGCTGTTAGAAATGAAAACAAAAGTGCGGGATCTCTCCCGCGCTTCATTTTTCGCTTTAGTAATTTTGGTAATTACTTAGCCTGCCGTTTGTTCGTCACGGCTGCGTTTTTTGTCACCTTTTTTACGCATGTGTTTTTTAATTTCTTGGTACTTTTCACGTTGTTCAGCATTTAATACTTGCCATACTTGATGCTGCGTTTTTAGGTTAATTAAGCCAAATTGCTCGCCTTTGGTTTGGCGCTGCGCTAATAACTCTTTTGCTGCGGCTTCATCAAAGGCTGGCATATCTAACAATGCTTGCATTTGTGCCTTATGGGCAGCACGCTCTTGCTTCATGGCCTGTTTATCGTTGCCACGTAGCGCTTTAAATTGTGCTTTTTGCGCATCAAAAATGCTTTTTAACTGAGTTTGTTGTTGCTCAGTTAAATCAAGCTTTTTAACGCCACGCTCAGAGAGTAAAAAGCGCGCTTGTTTATGCTGTTGAGAATGGCCTGGTTTATGATCCATGCCCTCTTTTGCTATTACGGCGCCAGTGCCTAATGTTGCTGTCGCTAATCCACAAATTAATACTAGTTTAGAAACTTTACTTGAAATAGTCATAATCATTACCTTTGAGTTGCTTGTAACTTAGTGTCTGTTCAGTTGTTATATTCACTATAACTAACCAAGTGCAAAGCAACGCAAAGCAATGTAAAGGTTGTGTAAAGGTTCACTTTTAAGTGCGTTAAGGCGTAAAATGAAGTTATTCCAGCGTGGTTAAGGTGAGCAAATAATGAAGCTATTAATGATTGATGATGATACCGGTTTATGTGAGTTACTCTCAGAGTACTTAACTGCGCAAGGTTTTCAAATAGAATGTGCCCATGATGGCGAACAAGGCTTAAAACAAGCGCTTGAGCAAGAGTATGCATTAATTTTACTCGATGTTATGTTACCAAAACTAGATGGTTTTGAAGTATTAAAACAGCTTAGGCAAACAAAATTAACGCCGGTGATCATGCTAACCGCCAAAGGTGAAGACTTTGACCGTATTTTTGGTCTTGAACTAGGCGCTGATGATTACATTCCTAAACCATTTAATCATCGTGAATTACTCGCGCGGGTTAAAGCGATTACTCGTCGTATTGAACATATTACTAGCCTAGCAAATACCAGCAGTAATAAGTTAACCGTTAATAATATTGTTATAAATTTAGCTGCCCGCGAAGCGTATGTAGATGAACACCCGCTAAGCCTAACCGGTACTGAATATGAAGTACTTGCCTTACTGGTTAAACATGCAGGTGAAGTGGTCAGTAAAGAGCAAATAAGTGAAGAGGTGCTCGGTAGACGCCTAGCCTCTTTTGATCGCTCAATTGATATGCATGTGAGTAATATTCGTAAAAAAATTGCCGAGTTCAACAATGCAGAACGAATAAAAACCATGCGAGGGACTGGTTATGTCTTTATCCAAGGGGAGTAATAAAACTCGGTTTTCTTGGCTAAAACATCCTCAGCACTTTTTATTTTTCAAAATTTTTGTGTGGTTTTGGCTAACAGTAATAGGCACCATAACTGCATTGGTGTTTTTAAGTAACATTGCGACCAATCAAGTCAGTTATGAGAACTTACATGGGCCCATGCAGAAAAACTTGCAATACACGGCCAAAGGCATCGAACGTATGGTAGTCAAACATAATAAATCGATTGCCGAAATTTTAACTCATCCGCGGCTTGCAAAACAAAAGTTACTATATTTAAATTCAGATCAGCCAGATCACTCGCTCAGTAGCAGAGTACCATCAAGTGAGATTGATTTAAGTTTACTTAATTTCACTAAAAACATGCCGCCACAAATTATTTTTACCGAGTATTATCAAGCATTCGGACCGATAGAAATCAACCTTCCTGAGGGGCAATTTTACCTATACGAAATTGATGAGAATCATCAACCACCTTTTTTTATACGGTTAAAGCTGATGCCGATTTGGCTAAAAGTGATCATTGCTTTACTGGCTTCATTAACTTTAAGTTTTATATTTAGTCGTAACCTAATTGCACCTATTAATCACTTAAAGCAAGCTGCAATTAAGCTCTCTGACGGCGATTTAACCGCGCGCGCTGAAATTGATCCAAACAGGCAAGATGAACTGGGCGTACTTGGCCGTGACTTTAATAGTATGGCAACTCAGTTAGAGCAACTGATTTCTGCACAAAAGCGCTTATTGGCTGATATATCTCACGAGTTGCGTTCCCCCCTAACTCGCCTTAAAATGGCTACGGGTCTTGCGCAAATGCAGACCCCAGAAGAAAACCAAACCTATTTATTACGCATTGAAAAAGAAGCAAATCAGCTCGATAAAATGATCGCTGATGTGCTGCAAGTATCGCGCTTAGAGGCGAAAAGTCAGGCGCTATCGCTGCATCAACAATCCTTACAGATCATTATTGATCATGTTTTGAATGATGCGCAATTTGAAGCTAAACAGACCAATAAGCAATTAATTATAAATGGTCAACTCAATGTTGATATTTATTGTGACGAGAGTCTCATTGCCAGTGCGCTAGAGAATGTTTTACGCAACGCAATAAAATATGCAGAGCAAACAATCACCCTAACATTGAGTTTAAGTGATGCTATTTATATAGAGATCAGCGATGATGGCCCGGGCGTCGAACCGCAAAATTTAGCCAAATTATGTGAGCCATTTTTTCGCCAATCTGATGCACGAGACAGAACTAGCGGCGGTACAGGACTTGGCTTAGCAATTGCTAAAAATGCAATTGCCGCCCATTCTGGCAGTTTAACGCTGCATAATAAACAACCAAGTGGGTTATGTGTGCGTATCGCCTTACCTCTGGATAAACAAAAATAATCATGGCCATTATGTTTTACAGCACAGAGCAAAACTTACTTTCCCAACAACCTGAGATCACAGAGTTTTTTCAGCAGCAGTTGCACAAAGCGCAGCTGACTACCGATAATGGCGATTTATATTATGGCTATGTGATACCTGAGCATGCCAAGGCCGCTATTGTTATTTGCTCTGGACGCATTGAAGGATTAGATAAATACCAAGAGCTAATCTGGGAGTTATACAAAAATAACTATGCGGTGTTTATTATTGATCATCAAGGCCAAGGCCGTTCTTATCGCGCTTTAGCCAACCCTCATAAAGGTTTTGTTAATAAATTTAGTGATTATGCTGATGATTTAGCACTGTTTGACCGTTTAATTGTCAGTAAACTCTACCAAGGCAAAAAGGTCATCCTCGGGCATTCAATGGGCGGCGCGATTGCTTTTGATTTCCTAACCCGGTTTGAACATAACTACAGTGGGGTATTTTTGTCTTCGCCCATGTTTGATATTTTCACTAAAGGTATTCCCAAACCAGTTGCTAAACTTGCCGCTCGTATTGCCTGTTTATTTGGTTTTAATAAACACTATGCATTTGGCCAAGCAGATTATCTGCCTATTGCTTTTACACAGAACGACCTTACCAGTAGCGAAACTCGCTATGATTTATTTAGACAGACCTACCAAACGGATAGCGCGCTACAATTAGGCGGGGTGACTTACGGCTGGTTGAATGAAGCTTTTGGTTTTATGACAACTATTGAGCAACAACAGCTATCGATTCCACTTTTTATAGCCAGTGCTGAGCACGATACTGTGGTTGATAACCAAGCCCAATTAGCCTTAGTTCACCGTCAAAGTAATGCTATTTTACAAACATTTACGAATGCTAAGCACGAGTTACTGTTTGAACAAGACACCATTCGCAAAGCTGTGCTTAGCCGTTTTTATCAGTTTTGTGATTCATTAACTTGAGCGCGGCTATGACTCAATGACATTGGATCTTGATGGATCAAAATATCCATTTCACAATTAAATTCTTGTTGGATCATCGCCACTACTTCATCCGCTACATAATGAGCACGGATCAAGGGGAGTTGATCTTCAAGCTCTAAATGCATTTGAATAAACTTAATTTTACCACCTTGTCGCGTGCGTACATCGTGTACGCCAAATACATCGTTATGACTGTTAGCGATTGATATGATACTGGCTTTTTCGTCCTCAGGTAGTTCTTTATCCATTAAGTGATCAGCGCTTTGCCTAGCAATATCCCAACTGTTATAAAGCAAATAACCTGCAACACCAATGGCAAAAATAGGATCCGCGTACAGCATGTCATTTTGCGCAAGCAGTATGGCCAGCAGTACTGCTGCATTTAAAATTATATCGCCTTTGTAGTGCACAGAGTCTGCTTTAACTGCAATGGACTCGGTATGCTTAATGACTTGAGTTTGTACATAAACCACCACTAAGGTGCAAGCAATCGCAAATAGACTAACCCATACCCCGAGCATTGAATGATTTAACACCACAGGATTAAACAATCGTTCAATGCCATGAAACGCCAATAAACAGCCAGAGCCTGCAATAAATGCCGCTTGCCCTAAACCCGCCAAGGCTTCAGCTTTACCATGGCCAAAACGATGATCGTCATCAGCTGGGCGCAGTGCATAAAAGAGCACCATAAAACTCATTGCTGAAGCGGTAATATCCATCAATGAGTCGGTAAGTGATCCGAGCATAGACGCAGAGCCAGACGCAAGCCATGCCCAACATTTAGCAGCAATCATTAAACTCACCATCACCATAGTGACCACACTTGCTGTTTTTACCCAAAACTCATAACTGCGCTGATGCACGTTTTTGCCTATGCCTAAAGTGTTTACTTAAAATGAGTATATCATTTTTTTTATCTGTTTCGTGTATACTCTCGAACGTCAAAATGTAGATCACCAATAAGGCTCGTTATGCTTGATATCGTTTTATACCAACCTGAAATTCCACCTAACACAGGGAATATTATTCGCCTGTGTGCAAATACGGGCTATGCTTTGCATTTAATCGAGCCTTTGGGCTTTGAGTGGGACGATAAGCGCGTGAAAAGAGCTGGCCTTGATTACCATGAATTTAGCCATGTGCAACGCCATCCATCATTTGTAGCTTACTTAGAAAAATGCCAACCTAAAAAAGTATATGCATGTACCACTAAAGGCAGTCAGTTTCACCATCAAGCAAGTTATGAAGCGGGTGATTGTTTAGTGTTTGGCCCAGAAACCCGTGGCTTACCAGATGATATAATTCAATCACTACCTAATGAACAACGCGTGCGTATTCCTATGCAAGCTAACAGTAGAAGCATGAACTTATCTAACGCAGTGGCTGTTTTTGTTTATGAATCATGGCGTCAGTTAGGCTTTCCTAACGCGCAGTAAGTGATATTAAAATGCGCCTATACCATTGGGCGCTTTCTCCTCTAATTATCTTTAAAATTTAGCACCGCCTAGCGCAATAAATTTGCCTTGC
Source organism: Pseudoalteromonas sp. SG44-1 (assembly GCF_014164315.1). Taxonomy (NCBI): domain Bacteria; kingdom Pseudomonadati; phylum Pseudomonadota; class Gammaproteobacteria; order Alteromonadales; family Pseudoalteromonadaceae; genus Pseudoalteromonas; species Pseudoalteromonas sp. SG44-1. Next base: position 11,322 of record NZ_JACJEW010000077.1, on the reverse strand, counting down.
GTGGATTCGCATTATTTCTATTCCTACACTATTCTAAATAAGTTCTTTTTAAACTGATTCAACGGATTGTAATGCGTTTTATCCTTCAAACATGCTGTTTTATTAGTATGTTATCTACTGTAAATGTAAACGCGAGTGTAGCTGAATTAAATGCGAATGAGCTTTCGCTACCCGCCATTAATGACTTTACTCAAGACCCGAGTAATGCGTTTTGGCTCGCAACTAATAAAGGGCTGTTTAACTACGACTCGGTGCATCTTTTTAGTGGCCAAGCACCGCCTTTTTCATCATTTGCGAATCAAGCCATTTTACAAGTAGCGACTTATAAATCCTGGTTATTAATTAACACTGAGCAAGGGCTGAGTTTAATCAACTTAATTAACAACCAGTTAATTCAACTAACCGCAACACCGCTAAAACAGCCGATATTAACCACCGAGCTCGGCTTTTACTTTCTATACCAAGGTCAGATCCACACTATAAAAGACGAAAAACTCCATTCCCCATTCGCCTTTTCAGAGCAGATCGTCGAACTCGCATTGGGATTTAACAACAGCCTATGGCTACATTCAGGTAGTAATTTAGTTAGTCACTTTGATTTAGCAAGTAATGCAATTACAGCTCAGCTCATCGTCCCCGCGCCTATCGCGCAGTTAAGTCCAAGTCAAACCTCAGCAGCGATCCTTATCAATACCAATAACGACCAACATTACCTGTTTAACAACACGCACTCTATGCAAGAAATAAAACTCCAGCATGCGCATGTTCAACAACTAAATTACTTTGATGATCAGCTCTATTATTTGCATAAAAATCGCGCTTATAAACATGATTTAACGACCAAAAACACGAATCCTTTGTTTTATAGTGCTCCTGCACGCTTTTTATCAATTAAACAAAACAACCAACAACTGTGGCTGCAAACTGCCACTAAAAGCTGGCTAAAGCTCCCTGCAATGCAAATTATCACAACCCCTATCACCGATAATCCTGCTCCGCGTATGCAGCAATACTTTGACATGTTGGAACAGTTAGGTAATTTTACACAACATAAAAAAATTATTACCATCGCTTATCTGCGCGAAGACAAATGGGCTGTTGCAACCGACACTGGTTTATATTTATACAGTGCCCGCAACCTCACTTTTGATTTATTAATAAAGGATCAAGTTGCTGCGCTGCATTCAACTGCCCCAACAACACTGTGGGTAGCAACCAAAAAGCAATTAATAAAATATGATTTTGCGACGCAGCAACAAAGCCAAACACTACCAATTAGTAACATTAATGCTTTAACATCCCTTAATGACGAGCAATATCTCGCAAGTGATGGTGAGCAATTATTTTATATTGCTAAACAACAGCTCACCGCCCTTGAGCTTGAAACTGAAGCCCTCGGGCAGATCAATGCTATGTATTATCAACGCAACTCTTCAAGGCTTTGGCTTGCGACAAGTAACGGCTTATGGCAGAGCCAATGGCAAGCACCTGAAAATTCTCAGCAAATAACACTTGAGATAAATTTTGATAAAGTAAGTACATTTAACACCACAGCCATTTACGAAGCACCACAAAATGCTTTGTGGATAGTTGATTCTCAAGCGATAAAACTCTACAAACCCAGCACTAACCTATGGGTTGAAAATGCCACTCATAGTATTGCCGCTTATATTGATGATTCTATTAGTTATGAGCAACTTCCAAAATCACTCTTTAGCGTTAGCTACCGTGATAAAATAATGTTGTTTGCGCCAACGGGTAATACTTTATTAGAAGTGCATTCAACACAAGTACCACCTCAAAACAGCTCTTTTTTAATCAGTCATCTGACTTTACACTATCAAGAGCAAGACCAAGACTATTACCACTTAGCAACCAACGCAGTAAATACCAGCCAACCGCTAAAAGGCATCTCTGTTTGGTTTAGCAGTAATGGCCTCTTACCTATGCAGCTCAATTACCGACTCGATCCCAATGGCGATTGGCTAGCACTGCCGAATGCTCAGACCATGCTGTCTCTGGCTAGTAATGCAAAGAATATTTATCTTGAAGTTAAAAACCTTAATCAAGTAAATAACGAGCCGTTAGTGTTAATGATTAAACAAACGGCTTTTGCCTTCCCTCACTGGATCAACCACCTCGTTTTAGCGGCTATTTTTGCTATTTTACTGCTGTTAATTGTTTATAGATTAAAAAGTGGTGCTAAGCATAATTTGGTCAACGCGTTAATGACGCAATCAAAAGATGCCATTTGGATCGCCAATGAGCAGTTTCAAATCACGAACATAAACCAAGCATTTACAACTATTTGTGGCTTTACTCTTGCTGATGTAGTGGGTAAAAAACCAAAAGCATTTACTGTAAACGGTCGCGATAAAAAATTAGAAAGCCTCATTTATAATGATCTAGAGGTTGATGGTTATTGGTCTGGTGAAATTTGGAATGTGCGTAAAGACGGGCAACCCTATGCCTTAGATTTATCGATAACCAAAGTAAAAACCCCTAACCTACGTACTAGTAGCGCGCATTATATTGGGTTATTTTCAGATGTAACTGCACGTAAGAATAATGAACGTGCGATGCTTAAATTAACCACTCGAGATTCTGTCACTGGGCTTTCCAATCGCACTATTTTTATTGAATCTGTAAATAAGGCAATTGCCAGCTGTAATAACAACTTCCCTAATTTACTGATTATTTTTATAGATTTAGACAATTTTAATAAAATTAACGAATCCCTTGGTCACGCAATCGGTGATGAACTATTAAAAGAAGTTGCGGGCAGACTCACTCGTAATCTTGATTCTGGTTATACCTTGGCCCGCTTAGGGGGAGATGAATTTGCTATACTCGTACCGCCCTATTTATATTCAGGCATGTCCGTCTTTTTCGCAAAAAAACTGGCCGATAATATTCTTAAACAATTCCAAACACCGTTTATGCTTGAGGGTATAGAGAGCTTTATTTCTGCCTGTTGTGGTATCGCCGGGTACCCTGAAAACGGTTATAACAGCGAAGCACTGATGCGTAGCGCCAATAGTGCGCTCAATCACGCTAAAAAGATGGGTCATAATAATTACCAATTTTTTGATAAATCTAAACACACAATTGATATGAATGAACTTAGTAAAGAAAGCGCACTTTTTCGGGCAATCGAACATCAGGACTTTCAATTATTTTACCAAGTAAAATATAACGCAGATAAAGATCAAATACATGGTTTTGAAGCCTTAGTGCGTTGGCCGCAAGTTGATGGCAGCATCATTAGCCCGGCTGAATTTATCCCCCTTGCAGAACAAAATGGCGCAATTATTCCACTCACTTTATTGCTAATGAAGCAGCTATTTAAACAACTAGAGTTATGGCGTAATGAAGGAGTAAGTTTTGGTAAAGTGGCAATTAATATTTCGGCTCTGCACTTTCAGCAAAGTAGTTTAGTCGAAACCCTCACTGAATGTTTAACAAACTATGATGTGCCTGCACGCTGTGTTGAGTTAGAAATAACCGAAAGTGCCATGATGGATAACCCTGAATTTGCCCAACAGCAAATGAACCGCTTAAAAGCACTTGGCTTTACCATTGCGCTGGATGACTTTGGTACTGGTCATTCATCACTGGGTTATTTAAAACGTTTTCCAATCGATACTTTAAAAATTGATCGCTCTTTTATTAAAGATATTGTCGATAGTGAGCAGGATCGTAATATTACCGCGACAATTATTCGCCTCGCTAAATACTTAAATATCGATGTTGTTGCCGAAGGAGTTGAAACTAAAGAGCAGGCTTATATGCTGCATGTTATGGGCTGTAATACGATGCAAGGCTATTATTATAGTCGTCCGCTTTGTGCTGAAAAGGTAGCTACTTATCTCGAAAAAAACAATCTGAGAAAACAATCTAATTTGATGAATGACTAAGTACCTTGTTAGTTATTAGATTAACTACCAGCGTTTATACAAACCCATAAACGCTGGCAGCTACAAGGCACTGTTACTCTGATTTTTGCTCGCGACCTAATAAAGCCATCGCGGCTTCTTTCACGTCTTTATTTTCATAAAGTACCTGATAGATTTGCTCAGTGATCGGCATTTCAATACCAGTACGTTGTGCAAGTAAATAGACTTCTTTGGTGTTGCGATAACCTTCGACCACTTGACCAATTGATGCTATCGCCTGCTCTACCTTTTCACCTTTACCCAGTGCTAAACCAAAACGACGGTTACGAGACTGATTATCGGTGCACGTTAGGATCAAATCTCCCAGCCCAGCCATGCCCATAAAGGTTTCTGACTTAGCACCAAGCGCGCAGCCTAACCGGCATAACTCAGCTAAACCACGGGTGATCAATGCTGTCCGCGCATTAGCACCAAAACCAAAGCCGTCAGACATACCAGCGCCAATCGCAATCACATTTTTAACCGCGCCACCGAGCTGAATACCAATAAAATCATTATTGTTATAGACCCTAAATGAGCGACCACAATGCAATAGTTCAGCTAACTGTTTTGCAAAGGCTGTTGATGTTGACGACACTGAAATTGCAGTAGGTAAACCCATCGCCATTTCTTTAGCAAAGGTAGGGCCTGATACCACCGCAAGTGGCACATCATCACCTAATTCTTGCTGTGCAACCTCTTGCAAAAGTCGGCCTGTATCTGGTTCAAGCCCTTTGGTGGCCCATGCAACTTGTGCCCCTTCAAGTAATGAAGGCTTAATTTGCTGTAGCGTATCGCCAAATGCATGACTTGGCACAACAACCAAGATCACTTGGCTTGCAGTTACTGCTGTGTGTAAGTCGGCTTCAAGGTGTAAAGTGTCAGGAAAAGTGACATCAGGTAGGTAACGTTGATTTTTCCGCTCAGCTGCAAGCGTGGCAACGTCATCGCTATTGCGACCCCAAAGTGTCACTTGGTGACCGTTTCGGGCTAAACAAATAGCAAGGGCGGTGCCATAAGACCCCGCCCCTAATACAGTAACAGCTGAATTGGCTGTACTCATAAATTATGCGTCTGCAGTTGCCTGTTCAGCTTGCGCTGCACGTTGCTGCATGTATTGAGCGAATAACGCATCAAAGTTCACAGGTGCAAGGTTAAGCTGTGGGAATGTACCACGGTTAACTAAGTTAGATACCGCTTCACGTGCGTACGGGAACAATACGTTCGGGCAGAATGCGCCAAGCATGTGTGCAAGTTGTACTTCTTCAACTTCAGCGATAGTGAAAATACCCGCTTGTTGAATTTCACATAAAAAAGCCGTTTCTTCACCGATAGAAGCTGTAACAGTCAGTGCTAATACTACTTCAAACACGCCTTCGTCTAATTTATTAGAACGTGTATCAAGGTCAAGCTTAACTTCTGGTGTCCATTCTTTTTGGAAAATAGCAGGTGAATTAGGCGTTTCAAAAGACACGTCTTTTGTGTAAATACGTTGAATCGTAAATTGTGCGCCAGTTTCTTCTTGTGCTGCTACGTTCTGATTTTCTTCGTTCATGATAATTCCTAACTTTTAATCGTTTTTATAATAAATGCTTAAGCGTTTAACTTAGCGTCAAGTTTGCCTTGGGCTTCAATCGCCATCATGTCGTCACAACCGCCGATATGCTCATCATTAATAAAAATTTGCGGTACTGTGCTCGCGCCACCTGCTTTGGCAATCATTTCATCACGTAACTCAGGCTGTACACCAATGTCGATATTTGTAAATTGCACACCTTTATTTGTTAGCAACGCTAAAGCACGCTGACAAAAAGGGCAATACGCTTTGGTATAAAGAACAACATTACTCATAACAATTCCTCTATCGGCCTAACTAACTTAATTAGCGACCTGTTGTCGTTGGTAGACCAGCACTTTGCCATGCACCCATACCACCAGATAAAACATAAACCGATTCAAAACCAGCTTTATGCATAGCAGTTGCGATACCTGAGGCTGTCATGCCTGTGGTACATACCAATATAATGGGTTTACTCTTAGACTTTTCAAGGCTTGAGAAGTCAGATTGTTTCGCTTTTTCAGGGCTAATATGCTCAGCGCCTGCTATACGGCCATTATTAAATTCTTTTTGTGCACGTATATCTACAACGACACCGTCTTCACGGTTAATTAATAACGTTAATTGTTGCGGATTTATTTGACGAATTGCTGAAAACTTACTTTTAAACCAGCCGCCCACGATGAGTGCAACTAAAGCAACCCAAGCTAAACTTAATATCGGATGATTACCGACAAATTCAATATATTGATCCATGCGTCTTCCACTATGAAAATTGTCCCGCGCCTGTAGCACTGGGGTTAAACGTAAGGGCAATGCCCTAGCCACGCAAGTATACGTGCTTGATTAGAAATTACCAGAGAGTGAAATATTTTAATATGTCCCTTTGATTGCTGATCATAACCACAAAACACGGTATGCTAAGGCTAAGCAGGAGCTAATTTTCAGGAACAAAAATGACACAACATAAAAAACCTCTCGTATTAATGATTTTAGATGGTTGGGGATACCGTGAAGATACCCAAAGCAACGCAATTTTAGCGGCAAATACCCCTGTTTTAGACGAACTTTGGGCAACTCGCCCGCACACCCTAATTTCTGCATCAGGTTTAGATGTTGGTCTTCCTGATGGGCAAATGGGCAACTCAGAAGTAGGCCACGTCAACTTAGGTGCTGGCCGAGTGGTTTATCAAGATTTCACCCGTATCACTAAAGCAATAAACGACGGTGAGTTTGCACATAATCCAACACTAGTTGAAAACATTGATAAAGCAGTGAATGCCGATAAAGCGGTGCATTTAATGGGTTTATTAAGCCCAGGTGGTGTGCATAGTCATGAAGATCATATTGTAGCTGCAATTGAATTAGCTGCAGCGCGCGGTGCTAAAGAAGTGTACTTTCATGCATTTTTAGATGGCCGAGACACTCCACCACGTAGCGCAAAAGCGTCAATTGAACGTATTGAAGCACTGTTTAGCAAATTAAACTGTGGTCGCTTAGCATCGATCATTGGCCGCTACTATGCAATGGACCGCGATAATCGCTGGAACCGAGTAGAGCAAGCCTACGACCTAATGGTCAGTGGGATCGCACAACATAGCTACGAAAATGGTGTTGATGCATTAGCTGCGGCTTACGAACGTGATGAAAACGATGAGTTTGTTGCTGCAACTACCATAGCAGCACAAGGCCAAGACGCAGTACAAATTAATGACGGTGATACGGTTATTTTCTTAAACTTTAGAGCCGACCGTGCTCGTGAAATGACCCGCGCATTTGTTGATAAAGACTTTGACGGTTTCGCCAAGAAAAAAGCCCCCGCACTAAGCGGCTTTGTTATGTTGACCGAATACGCAGCAGACATCGACGCACCAGCAGCCTTTGCCACAGTCCCTTTGACTAATGTATTGGGTGAATGGTTTGAAAAACACCATAAAACACAGCTACGTATTTCTGAAACTGAAAAATATGCACATGTGACGTTTTTCTTCAGTGGCGGACGTGAAGATGAATTTGAAGGTGAAACCCGCGAGCTGATCCCATCACCACAAGTTGCGACCTACGATTTACAACCTGAAATGAATTCAGAAATGCTCACTGATAAACTCGTCGAAGCGATTAAAAGCGGTAAATACGATGCAATTATTTGTAACTATCCAAATGGCGATATGGTCGGTCACTCAGGTGTATTTGAAGCCGCAGTAAAAGCCTGTGAAGCAGTCGATCAATGTATTGGTCGTGTTGTTGCTGCCCTTGAAGAATTTGGTGGTGAAGCATTAATTACAGCTGATCACGGCAATGCTGAACAAATGGCTAACCTTAAAACTGGCCAAGCGCATACCGCACACACCAGTGAACCGGTTCATTTCATTTATGTTGGTCGTGATGCAACACCAAGCGAAGGCAAAGCCCTCAGTGATGTTGCGCCAACCATGTTGCACTTAATGGGCATGGAACAACCAAGCGAGATGACTGGCACACCAATCATGACATTGAAATAAACCATGAACAAAAGTATTAACCCATTAATTTTTAGTACGCTCGTTGTTACTGCGTTAATACTCACTTCATTAGTGACGGCCCCTGCCGTCGCTAATGAAGATCGTACTAAAAAAGATCTCAGCGAAATCCAAACAGCATTAAAGCAAAGCCAAGCTGAACTTGCCGCCCAGCGTAAAGACATCGAAAAATCGCAAAAGAACCTGCAACAGCACGAACTCGAGATCGCAAAAAATGCCAAGGCACTGAATATTGCCGAGCAATCAATTCGCGATACTGAAAAACAACAACAGCAGCAACAGCAGCAAGCTGAAGCACTTGAGGAAAAACGCCTAGAGCAGCAACATGCACTCGCCGCACAAATTAAAAGTGCCTATATGTCTGGCGGACATGACTACTCTAAAATGCTATTAAATCAAGAAAATACTGCACAGGTTGAACGCACCTTAAGTTATTATAATTACCTCAACAAAGCGCGTATTGAGCAAATTGATGAGTTAAAAGCACTCCTGATTGAAATAGCGGATGTACAAACCGAACTTGAAAAAACCAAGCAACACTTAGTTGTGCTCCATAAAGAGCAAGCCAATCGTCATCAAGCACTCATTGCAGCGCAACAACAACGAAAAGCCAACATCAGTGAATTAAAAACCAAGCTTAGCTCAACCAAAAACTCAATTGATTACTTAAAAGATAATGAAAAAACCCTAGTAGCTACCTTGCAAGAACTTGAAAAAGAAAAAACTAAAAAGGTTGAGTTGCTGGGCCTATCAGCCAGTAAAGGTAAATTAAACTGGCCAACAAAAGGTAAAATTGAGCACAGCTTCGGCCAACATAAGCACGGTGGTATTGACTGGAAAGGCGTATTAATTGGCGCTAATGAAGGCAATAATGTGCATAGCGTCCACAACGGTCAAGTCGTGTTTGCTGATTGGTTAAAAGGCTACGGCTGGGTTATTGTTATTGACCACGGTGAAGGCTTTATGAGTTTATACGGCCATACTCAAACCTTACTAAAAGACGTAGGTGATATAGTACGCCAAGGCGATATTATCGCTTTAGTTGGTCAAAGCGGCGGACAAGCAAATTCTGGTCTATACTTTGAAATACGCCACAAAGGACGCGCAGTAAATCCTGTAACATGGTGCAGACGCATTTAATTGATTAAACAGCTGCACCCCACTGGGAGCAGCTGATGCTAAATACACAATTAAAAATACAGCGGTTACAATACCCTGTTTTTAATCGCATTCTAATAAGCTATTTATTACTCGTTAGCGTTTTTTTGTGCCTGAGTTTTAATTGCTTTGCAGTGACCTCGGTGGGCGATTTAAAAAGCCAACAAAAAAACGAAATCCTCTTTAATATCCATGCCTATTATGTTGAAGACTTAGCTTTACAACAAAGCTTTGAAAGCAGCCAACAATTTGAAGCCCTGCTTGCACAGCTAGACCCATACTCTAAGTACCTTGATGAACACGAGTTAGAAGCGCTATTTAGCAGCACTAACGGCCGCTATACAGGCCTTGGGATTGAAGTAAAACAGCAACAACAAAAAATTATTATTGTAAATACGATCAAAGATTCTCCCGCAGCCATTGCCGGAGTACAAATGAATGATGTGCTACTTGCCGTTAATCAGCAAACGGTCGCACATAAAGACATCAATCAAGTTGCACAAATGATTAAAGCGAGTGACACAGCAACGGTTACCTTAACGATTGAACGAGGTAATTCACCACAAGCCATTTATTTTACTCTGACTAGATCAGAAATTAACTTAGAGAGTGTCACCAGTTCATTATCAGAGTTTGGTATTGGTTATTTGGCAATAAATAGTTTTACCAATCACACCTTGCATGATGTTGCGCGGCAAATAACAGCACTGCAAAGCCATTACGGTAATCCACTTACAGGCTTAGTGCTCGATTTACGCGACAATCCAGGCGGCACATTAAAAAGTGCTGTAGCGGTATCGGATCTGTTTTTACAAAGTGGCACCATAGTCACCACCAAAGGTCGCTTTTATGATGCAAACCAGCACTTTCGCGCCAAAAAAGGTGATATTTTAAATGGTGCGCCAATCGTTGTACTTATTAATGAAAACTCGGCCTCAGCAGCAGAGATTTTAGCCGCTGCACTTAAAGACAATCACCGTGCCACACTAATTGGCAGCCAATCATTTGGCAAAGGATCGGTGCAATCTTTGATCCCATTAGGCAATGGTAATACAGCACTAAAACTAACCACTGCAAAATACTTTACCCCCTCAGGACAATCAATTGATGGCATTGGCGTAACCCCTGATGTGGCGATTAATCAATCAACCCTTTCGCAAATTGATAAAGTAGTTATAATAAAAAACGAACAAGGAAATGACGATCAGCTATGGTCACGCACAGACTCAGCTGATCCACTGTTATTAAAAGCACAGCAGCTATTAACTATGAAATAAAGCTTTTAGCTCACTATAAAAAAGATAATAAAAATTATAAACGTGAAAAAATTAACTTGGTTGTTCTGGCTTTTTTTTAGCTTGCCTACGCTTGCCGCAAATAAGCAAATAGCGATTGTAATTGATGATATTGGCAACCATCAACGCGACCTCGAAATCCTAAATTTACCAGGTAAAATATCGTTCTCGATTTTGCCTCATACCCCGTATTCGCAAATTTTTGCGCGCTTAGCCAGTAAATCAAATAAAGAATTACTGCTACATATTCCCATGCAAGCACTGGATAACAGTAAAGCACTAGGCCCCGGCGCACTTACCAGCGATATGAGCAAAGAACAATTACAAATCACTCTCGGCAATGCGCTTGCAACCTTACCTCAGGTGAAAGGTGTAAATAATCATATGGGCTCAGCACTTACTCAAGAAAGTCTGCCCATGAAATGGACTATGGAGGTGCTGAAAAAGCGCAACCTGTACTTTTTAGATAGCCGCACTACTGGCTTAAGCCAAGCGCAAAATGTTGCCAACTTATATGGCGTTGAAAATGTCGGCCGCCATGTGTTTTTAGATAATATTCCCAATGAGAAACAGTTACAATTTCGCCTCAACGAACTAAAGTATAAAGCCGAACGTTATAACTTCGCCATCGCGATTGCCCACCCTTACCCTGAAACCATTGAATTTTTACAGCGCATGCTACCCGAACTTGAACAACAAGGTTTTGAACTCGTGCCGCTATCGCAGCTGGTAGAGCGAAAATATATACAACTCGCACAAGCTGAGCATAAAGGAGTGAGTGCTAGGTAAGCTTTAAAGTTACAAGGGAAAAGGAGCGAGGTTCTAGGTTCTAGGTTCTAGGTTCTAGGTTCTAGGTT
>NZ_JACJEW010000076.1:0-17714 GCF_014164315.1 Pseudoalteromonas sp. SG44-1 | reverse complement strand
GTCTTGTTGACATTATTGTTATCCTCATCAAATGATTTAGATAACGGTTTAACATACCTACAAAAATGATAAAACGTGAACTCGGTTACGAGTGGCATTAAGCTTTGATCGGCAAAATCATTAAGGACACAAAAGTGATCATTATCGCGTAATTTTCGTGATCAAAGCTTAATGAGAATAAGTGATCAAAGTTAATGCCATTGGGTGATCAAAGCTGGTGAGAATATGCAATTATGGGAGTTAACGGCCTAAGTAAAGCAATTAGAGTAGCGTTGCCATAGCAGTTTCGCTCGCGCGGAGAAAATTGCGATACTGAGAAAAAATCGATCGCAACCATCTTAAATGGTTTCAAACCAAGAACATACCCAAGACAATTTATTAAAAATTAGTTTTTACACAGTCTGGGCACGTGTCAGACTCTAACTTCGAGTCTGGCTTAGGTTCAAATTTAAGCATCGATCTGTTCTGATACTTCTAACGCATCATCAACTTCTATTCCCAAGTACCTGACTGTGCTCTCCAGTTTTCTATGGCCAAGTAGAAGTTGACAGGCTCTTAAATTTTTAGTTTTTTTGTAAATTAGTGATGGTTTGGTACGTCTCATAGAGTGAGTGCCATATTGAGTCTTATCTAACCCAATTGAGGTGACCCAAGAATCAACTATACGTCCATATTGACGGGTTGAAAGGTGTTCAGAGGAATGAATTCGTGACTTAAACAAGTAATCATAAGAATTGAGAGTAAATTGCTCTATGAGCGTCACAATTGATTTCCTTGTATTTCCAGTAATTTCAAATTGAACAGGTATACCAGTCTTTTTTTGAACGACTATTGCCCTTGATTGGATTGTTTTACCATGTGCGATATCATTAACTTTTAGTGAAACTAAATCACATCCTCTTAGTTTGCTATCTATGGCTAGGTTAAATAGTGCTAGATCTCTTATTTTATGAAAAAGTTCTAGTCGTATTCGGATAGCCCATATTTGCTGTAATTTTAGAGGTAACTTTTGTCCTACAAGCTTATTTTTATTCCAAGGCTCTTTAGGCTGATATATAGTTAACTGGTGCATTAGTTGTACTCCGGTGTTTATGGATTTTTAAGCTTAGCTCGCTACAAAAGAATTCGGGTATGAGCGGTAAGCAGCCAAACAACTGTTTAAATTGCTACTAAAAATACAAGACAAGTAATAATCAGTTTTGGTATGCTGTGAGCAGTAAAAAACGGATGATTAATCTGTTATATTTAGTTCATCTAAGTTATAAAGGAGTTAGTATGGGGTTAGGTGGAATTAGTCTATGGCAAATATTTATTTTGCTATTTATTTTCTTTATGGGAGCTTTGCCTTGGATTCTAGCTTTAGTATCTAAAAAAGCAAAAGGCACGGACAAAGTCGTTTGGTTCTTAATGTCATTCTTTATTTCTTGGTTAGGGTACCTCGTTTATTACTTTTTAGTTATTAAAAAACTGCCTGAAAATAACTAATACAAGTAATTGAAGCAGGAATCGTAGCAAAGTAGCGTAATTTTGTTTTGGTAAAATACTGCTTCAATTATTGCTCATGATAAACTTAAAAGCCGAGCTATTTTGGCAGGATACTCAAAGTTATCGCTTGATAGGTATACATATATACAGCGCCTCGTTATTCTAAACTCTTTCTAAATCAAAATGCTTTAAACCCCCTCAGCTTAAAGAAAAACGCCCAAGCGCCTCCAGCTTTCAGATTTAGAGTGTACATTTGATTATACCTTCATTAAAGATTCCAAGCTCATTGACCTTGCCAGTAGTCATAGTATGAAGGGCGTAGAGATATTATATTAGCTGTGTAGGTCAACAGAGAGCGATAACCGGTCATTGAGATTGGATAAATATAATAGTTAATTGAGTGGTCAAACTGTATCATTTTCGCATATATTCAAGCAAACGAGCGACGCGCGTTAAAAGTTTTAGAAAACTTAGTGATAGCAATATTTTAGGTTTTTTGTTAAAAGTAGATAAATGAGCGTTAAGTCGGCAGAAGTATGCGCGATGAGCGCACTATTAAAATGGTTATGTGCAAAGGAGAGTGTTGTGAAACGTGATATGGATCTCATTAGATTAATTTTAATTGAAGCTCAAAATGGTAACCCAAATGGTGATATACATGGTTATGATTCTGTTAACCTAAAATACCACAGAAAACTAGCTATTGATGTTGGCTTGTTAGAAGGGAAAATCCAAAATAATTTAGCTAATACTTCTGTCGTTCCTTCTAGTGTTTTTGTCAAAGATCTTACATGGAGCGGCCATGACTTTATTGACGCTATTGCTTCAGATACTAATTGGTTCAAAGTCAAAAGTTTTATTCAGGAGTCTGGTAAAACGGTAACAATGGAAACTATTAAGCAAGGTGTTAAACTGTTATTTCAAACAGTGTAATTTGGACATATTAAGTTGCTTAAACGGACAAAAAACAGTTAGCTTTTACTCGTTCCTTGCTAATTTTATCCAAGCATTATCCGCATTTTATGCGAGCGTTATGTTTTTAAAGTATTCGCGGCCACTAACCGCGATTTGTCGCCTAGTAAGCGGCTAAAGGGCTATCTTACGTTGTAAGGCGGTATATAAAAAATGAGTCTTTCATGACTTAATCGATTGAGTCGGTTTATAAGGGCTTTTGCCATGAAAACCACACTCAACATTAATGTAAAGATTGATTTAGCTAAAGTTATCACGGCCCTAACAGGTTTTGCCCTTGCTTTAGTTCATATCCTTCAATACATTTAACAAGCCCCCGAGGTGTCGCAAACATCTCGGGGCATCAAAACATAACAAAAACATAAACCAGAAAATTACTCGCTGGGTTACGCCCAAAAACGTTCGCATTTGCCCCTTGGTAAAGCGTTACCAATGTCCGTTATTGGCACAGAGCCATTCTTAGGCGCTAAATTGTTTTTGCCCCATTGTGAGTTAACGCAAATACTCTACTGGCAATAGCTTACACTATTTGTTATTAATGTAAGTTCACAAAATAAGGATGTTTTCGCGCTAAAATAGGGAAAGTGCCCTCTGATAAGTTGTTAGGCTTACTAGGAGTTTTTTGTAAATATGGAAAACTGGTTAATAGGAATCGTTGGCGCTTTAGTAAGTGCAATATGCGGGGGGGTTGTTGGGCATAAATTAACAATAAAATTATTTAATGAACGTTCCAAACTTCAAAAACAGGCATTTTGGGGCGAATTTGAGCTCCTAATGAAAAGATATAGCCGCTGTGTTCCAGCTTTAATCAATGATTACAATAATCCTTTAAAAAATTCATACTCTGGGGTGCCTGAGTTTGATATGACGATCATTGATAGTTTAAGTACTGAACTTTGTGGATCAATAGAGTTACTAAATACTGATCAGCGTGAACTTATCATTGGTTTGAAAGGAATTTTCACTAAAATTAAATCTTTAAGTATGAAGAGAAATGAGTTATTCCAACAATTGATTTCTGATTGTAACGAAAGTGAAATATATCAACCAATGCAATTTTATACCGCTCAATTGTTACTTGATGTTATTCAAATTATCTTTTATACATGTAAAATCTCTGATGAAAAACAAAATTTCACATTTGGTAAATATTCAGTACAGGATCAGGCTGAAGTAGCATGCCGAGTTTCTAAAATTAAGTATGATAAAAATTTTTGGCAAGGTATCGAGCAAAGACTTGCAGCTGCATAGTTAGCCTAACAAATCTTGACTTCATACATCAAAGTTTACCAATGACCGCAATTGGCACTTTTGCGAAGTTCGGTTTGAACGAAAACCAAGTATTAGGATAGGCTTAAATTTAGCCCTACAATCGTAAATACTGAAATTCTACCTATTCTTTATGTACGTACT
Organism: Pseudoalteromonas sp. SG44-1; assembly: GCF_014164315.1. Taxonomy (NCBI): domain Bacteria; kingdom Pseudomonadati; phylum Pseudomonadota; class Gammaproteobacteria; order Alteromonadales; family Pseudoalteromonadaceae; genus Pseudoalteromonas; species Pseudoalteromonas sp. SG44-1. The sequence continues at coordinate 13,844 of NZ_JACJEW010000076.1, read as the reverse complement.
GACGATAGCGATTTGCCAACGACAGCCTAAAACACACATAACCCTTAACATCTATGTCATTGTATGGTTGTATTTTATGTCGGGGAATGGTTGCAGGTTATTTTTAAGTGATTGATATGTAATTTGATTTCAGCGACACTAATGTCACAAATCGCAAATAGTGGAAACCAAAAAGACATTGACGCAGGTCACGGACTGCCAAATAAACTAGGTGATAATATGAATGAACTTGCTGAATATCTAGGTTTAACTGATGAGCAGTATGATGAACTAGACATTGAACTACATGAAGATACTGGCTCCAGTGGTGAAATGGTTTACTCATATTGGTTTAACGTCCCTGAAACTGCCTCAGCCGAAATTCTTCAAAAGACAGGTTGGAAAGTGGAGTAATTTATGGCGAACGAAGAAATTAAAGACAAAAATACAAAATCAAATTATGAAAATGACAATGATAATTTCTTTCTTAGAAATACCCACTTATTGATTGCAATGATTTGGATGCTACATCACGATTAAATGGTGCTGCGCCAACTAAAGATGTAAACTTTTAGGAGCTGCAATGATAAAGCTAATTCAAATCTGCTTTGATGTAATAAAAAACCAAACAAAATACCAATCTGAGTTAGCATAAAATTTGGCTTACGAGTACTTTGAAAAGATAGTATCTACGTATCACAATGCTGAATTAATAAACCACTCTCTTGCATGTTGAGCGTCTATCTCAATTTGCTTTTTTAGCTGCTCATAGTCATCGAATTTATGCTCATCTCGTAATTTTTCCAGCACTTCGACTTCAATATGTAGCCCGTAAATATCAGCCTGAAAGTTTAATAAATGAACTTCAAGGACATGCACATCACCATCCATTGTTGGCCGTTTGCCAATGTTAGCAATTCCATTAACAGGGTTATCTTTGGCACCATTAACACGCACGACAAAAACGCCTTTAAGCGGAGGGCATGCTCGTTTCAACGGAATATTGGCCGTTGGGAAGCCGATTGTTCTGCCTAGCTTGTTGCCATGACTGACTCGCCCTAAAATACTAAATGGCCTACCTAGCATAGTGTGAGCGGCTTTTAAATCACCTTGATTGAGCGCGTCTCGAATGGCCGTGCTACTGACCCTGAGTTGTTCTTGAACAAAACTCTGAGTGTTCGAGACACTAAATCCTAACTCTTTACCTGCTTTTTGAAGTAACGCATAACCGCCTTCTCGATCGCGGCCAAATTGAAAGTCGTCACCGACTATCAGGTGTTTTACGCCTAATTTTTCGTGAAGTAGGTTAATAAAGTCATCTGCACTGAGGTTGGCAAACTTTTCATTGAAGTTTACACACACCATTCGATCCAATTTTTGCAATTTCAAATGGGTGTATTTCTCTCTAATGGAGCAAAGCCGAGCAGGTGCTTTATGCTTCATAAACAGCTCTTTGGGCTGAGGTTCAAATACCATCACCACAGCTGGAAGAGCGTATTTTTCGCTTAACGAGTTCACTTGAGCCAGTACTTCTTTGTGGCCCAAGTGAACACCATCAAAATTGCCGATAGTTAGAACACAACCATGGTGTTCGGTACTTATATTATGTAAACCTTGAACTAATTCCATAGATATTCGATACCGCTGCTTTTGTTATGCTAACTGGCTATTTAGCGCGTCCATTACGCTAACCATTTCAAGCGCACCCAATGCAGCTTCTGCACCTTTGTTACCCATCTTTGTTCCGGCGCGCTCGATAGCTTGCTCAATGCTTTCGGTCGTTAGTACGCCAAATGCAACAGGAACTTGGTGATCAAGAGATACTTGCGCTAAGCCTTTGTTTGACTCATTAGCTACAAGGTCAAAGTGAGGCGTACCACCACGGATGATGACGCCAAGAGCAATGATTGCGTCAAACTTCTGTGTGCTCGCTACTTTTTTAGCACATAATGGTAGCTCTACGGCACCTGGTACTTTGATGACTGTGATATCACTTTCGCTAACACCACCTGTGCGTACTAATTCATCCATCGCACCTTCAAGTAACTTACTACCAATAAAATCATTAAATCTTGAAATGATAATGGCGTACTTCTTACCTGGTGTATATTTGTTTCCTTCAATGATGTTCATTCTGTAATCTCTATAAAAATAAAATTGCGTTAAGTGGTTTAATTAAATTGCGACAGCTTCAGCCATAGCGTTTACTAAAGCTTTAGGCTCAAGGTATTCGATCACTTCAAGCTTATAGCCAGACAATGCCGGATACTTACGTTTGCGACCCATGAGTTTGAGTTTTTCAACGCCAAGGTCGGCTAAGATCTGTGAACCAAGTCCAGTATGCTTTGCTCGACTTGCCGCAGGCACTGTGAGCTCAGTTTTCAGTACATCATGACCTTGTAAAAGAGAAGCTAATTGCTCTGTGCTGTCTTCACCATTGATCAAGACTAAAACCCCACCTTCTTGACCTATTTTTTTCATGGCGTTTTGCACTGACCAACTGTCATTATTCTCAGTTGTTTGTGCAATTAAGCCTTGCAGTGTGTTTTGTAAATGCACCCTGACTAAAGTTGGTGTATTACTGTCTAAATCGCCTTTAATGAGGGCATAGTGAAGGTGATTTTCAATAGTGTCTTTATAAGTAACTAGATTGAAGTCTCCAAACTGAGTTGGGAAATGACATTGTGCAACACGTTTTATGCTAGATTCATTTAAGTTGCGGTATTCAATGAGGTCCGCAATTGTGCCAATCTTCAAGTCGTGTTTTTTAGCGAATATTTCCAAATCTGGGCGTCTTGCCATCGTGCCATCTTCATTGAGTATTTCAACGATTACGGCGCTTGGCTCTAAACCAGCTAGGCGTGCAAAATCGCAACCTGCTTCGGTATGGCCTGCACGTACTATCACACCACCATTTTGTGCGCGTAGTGGAAAGATGTGACCCGGTTGTACTATATCTGTAGGCTTAGCGTCTTTTGCGACAGCCGCTTGTACTGTACGCGCACGATCTGCAGCTGAAATACCCGTGCTCACTCCCTCTGCGGCTTCAATTGAAACCGTGAAGTTAGTGGCAAAATGCGCACCATTTTGCTGTACCATCATTGGCAGGTTCAACTGCTCGCAGCGTTCTGCTGTCATTGTTTGACAAATCAACCCACGGCCATAAGTTGCCATGAAATTGATGATTTCGGGTGTAATAAACTCTGAAGCAACAATTAAATCGCCTTCATTTTCTCTGTCCTCGTCATCCATGATAATGACCATTTTACCAGCGGCAATATCACTTATAATTTCTTCTGTGGTGTTCATTTTCATTTGAAAAATGCCTCTTATTTGGTAGCTGTTGTGCTATTGGACAAATCCTGCACTTTTTAAAAGTGCCATTGATAGGTCTGATGCTGGCGCTTGTTCAGTCGAAGGGCTCAGTAAACGTTCTAAGTAGCGGGCGATTTGATCAACTTCTAGGTTCACCAAACTGCCAACTTGAAAGTCAGCTATTGTTGTATGAGCAATCGTGTGTGGCACAATCGTCAGTTTGAATTGTTGAGCATTGATCTCGTTTACAGTGAGACTAATGCCGTCAATACATACAGAGCCTTTCAAAGGAATATATTTAGCTAACTCTATAGGTGCACTTAGCCAGTACTCAGTCGTTCTGGCATTAGGGACAATACGTGTTACTTGTGCAATACCATCTACGTGTCCTGATACTAAGTGCCCTCCAAGCCTAGAGCTGATTGTGAGAGCTTTTTCAAGATTCAGCTTTTGTCCAATAGAATATCGGTCAAACCCAGTTAAAGAGAGGGTTTCTGGGGATATATCGGCACTGTAACCATGATTAAATAGTTCAGTGACGGTAAGGCAAACACCATTGGTTGCGATACTATCTCCAAGCTTTACATCTGATAGATCGAGTATACCGCTGTTAATTTTTACGGATAAATCACCTGTTACTTTAGTGACTTCCATTAAGTAACCTGTTGCCTCTACAATGCCTGTAAACATCTTATTTCCCGTACGAATGTCCCTATTAAAGTGAGTGACGCAAGTTCATTTCCACTTATATATTAAAAATTAAAATCAAGATTTACCTGAGGTGTTTAGCGAAATGATTGCTGATCTGTTCATTAATTATTTCGAGTAGTTGTGCATCATGAACAACGGGCGTCGATTGTATGAACTGACCCCAATAATACTCAAACATGTTTGATAGCTGCGTGAGACTATCCAGCATAGCTTCTTTAGTTAAGCTATTTGGGTAGGTTTTGAACAGCTGTGTTAGGGTGTCGCTTGGTAGCAATTGCTCGATTCGTCTATGCCCATCAAAAGGCTCCAGATCAAAGTGCTTTCGAATAATCACGAGTAACGCATTTTCTCGGCTAAAATCAATCGAGCGCGCCGCTTGGAACAATTCGCCTCTAGCAATTTTGCAATAGATAAACCATTGCCAAGCACAGAACTTTCGGTGAATAAACTCGAAGTCTGCGCTTTGAGGTGTTTCTTTTTCTTGAGACTCAAAAATGTTTGTGTGCTCTTTTAAGGCAAGAAACTTTTCAGGTAATGCTTGGGGTTGTTGTTGTAGGCAAATGATTTCGACGTCAAGTTTAATCATTTCACCATCAACAACTAAATAAAACACTAAAAGGTTGGGCATATTGATATGTTCGGCTCTGAACCATGTCAGTACCTGAGTGAACCCTTCAATATAATCGACAAATGTGTTTTGTACATGACCCAAAAGGCTGGCATCCGGTACGTTAATATACAGATCAATATCTGACAATGCATCAACTTCACCTGTTACCAAGCTTCCTTTCACTGCAAAGTCTAGCTGTAGTCCTTCATAGTCAAACTCGAGACAATGTTTGAACGTTTTGCTCAACGCTGGATAATCAGATAACTGCTGTAAGACTGTTTTAGAATGTGTTTTCATATTACTTAGATTTTCCACGGGTCGCATCTATGCTGGTAATGCGACCATATAGTTCAGCTTGCTTAGGCTCCACATCAAGCAACCCAGGGTTACCTGCTGCAATAATATTCCTAACCCAACGCCAAGATTGTAGACCCATGATCGCGTCTTCACCTGCATCATGCCTCTTCGGCCAACGAGCATCTTCACACTTAATGTTGAATGTTGCTGCAAACTTTGTCATTTTTTTCCACACATAACCGTTTGGTCTAACACCTTGATACGGCATTGTATCGCCAAGGGTATACATGATGCTATTTAGCTCAACCGAGTGGTGGTGTAAGTACTCAAAAAACTTTGGGAGTGTTTTTTTGATAAAAGGTTTATCAAAAGCAGCGACTTCCCAGCCAACGGGGACAATCGAATGCTTGGCAACTCCTTTTGATTCAAGCCATTGGACGAGTTGCTCATCAACTTCTTCGGCGGAGGGCCCTTCTTTTACTTGTTCTTTAGTCACACCAATCACTTCAAGTGATTCAGGATCATATGCAAATGACTCCCAACCGATGCGAGAACAGAAGATTTCCGTTTCAGAAAGGGCTAAGCCAATTTGGATCAACTCATGCTCTTCAACACGCGAGCCGGTCATTTCTCCATCCATACCAGCAAAAATAAGACTCATAAATTTTCCCTTTTTACTCTTAAGGTGAGCTTTCGCTCACTTATGGCTCAGTACGCGCATCATTGAAACGTGCCAAAATTTGCATGTCACGAATATCGTCGTGGCTAAGTACCCACATTAAGAAACGCTCTACACCCATGCCAAAACCTGATGTTTTTAATGGCGACTTACGTTTCATTTCAACATACCAGCGGTAATCTTCTGCTGGCACTTCGTGTAGCTCTAGTGCATCGATGGTTTCTTCAGCGGTCTGGTGACGCTCACCCAAGCCAACGATCTCGCCTAAACCGAAGAGTAAATCTGCACATGCCGCCGATTTTTTAGTTTCATCAGCATAGGCTTGATAGAATGGCACAGAAAGGTGGTCATAATGTGTGATCCATACAAAGCCGCCGAAGTGCTTGATCATTTCTCGCTCACCTGCATGAGAAATCGTTCTCCAGCCACCTTCATGGTGTTCGATGTATTCTGGATTGTTTTCCAGGATTTCTGCTGCTTCATCGAAAGTGACGCGAGGCAGGTTACCTTCATGGTTTGCTAGTTGTTCTAGGTGGCTGCTAGAACCTGAATAACCGTTAATTTGCTCACCAAACTGCTCTAATATACCTTTTGCTAAGTGCTTGATATAGTTCTCAGCCATCTCAATGGTTGCATTTAAATCGCGAGGTACTTCTATTTCACTGTGATAGAACTGACATAAATGACGCTTAGTTGCGTTCTCACCACGGAATGATGGCATTACGTAGTAGCTACCTGAATCAAAGAAACGACAGCCATACTCAAGCATAAATTGCATTGAGTCTGCTAAATACGTTTCGATACCAAATAGATCAATTTTTACTGGTAGTGAGTCACTACCCAGTCCCATAGGGCTTGAAACTGCATTTGTTGTTATGGGTAAATGCAACGTTTTTAAAGATTGAGAGTCCCAATAGCGGTAAGTTTCTACCGAAATATAGCTTTGTAGCTCGGCAAGTAATTTATACCAAGGGTTGTCTAATAAGTGTAAGAATCTATCTTTATCTAGCCAATTTCCATGCATGTTACGGCTCCAGGTGCTTAATAATGTGTTGAGTCCAAGATTGTCTGTGCTCTAAAGGTGTTTGAGTCAGCTCAGAGCGAGGCTGATACTTGTATTCGATATCTTCGAAATAAGGCGTGATCTCTACAACCAAATGGTCAAAGAATTGATCTGCTTCAGTACCCGTCTCCCACCAAACGCTCAGGCCAATAGGGTCATATGCTTTTTCAGTTGCGCGCGCGAGCTTTCTTACGTGCAACATCAAGTCATTACTTTCTTCTACAGATAGTTCTAAGTAATTGGATACTTGACGTTTTGGTAAGATTACAATCGCCCCTTTCACACGACTATATTCCGCCGTAACGGCATAGAAATGCTCACTTTCACTGATTAAAACGCCATCTTCTTTTAAGCGGGTCATCGGTGATGTGAATTCTTCCATTTTTGCGTCAGGCGTGGTGAATTTCGGTTGATACTCAACTAAATCAGGTGCTGCACTTTTAATTCGTTCAGCGTTTTGACGAAGTTCATCTACCGCTATCCAGGGAATGTCGATACTTGGTGCGAAAGAGTATTCTTTGCTGTTAAAGCGAGTTTGGATTTGGAAGTGCATGTGACAAACGGACTGTCCAGCTCGAATCCCAGCATTACAGAAAGAATGTATCGCGTCAGGACCGTATGCTGAGTACACGGATTTTGCTGTTTTTTGCAATATCTCCATGACATCTAGGGATTCTGCGGGCGTCAGGTCTGATATTTGCTCCACATGACGTTTAGGTGTAACTAGGACGGCTCCTGTGCTGCGCCTATTTACTGCCATAAACGAAATAGCGTGTTCACTCTCGAATACAATAGCACTGGGTATCCGGCCTGTATTACATTCACAAAATGGGCAGGGAAACCGTTCTGGTTTTTCATAGGCCATTAGTGAACCCTCCTTATTTGAACGTTGCAAAGCAAGCTAATTTCCTTTGCTTGCTCGTTTAAAAAATTTATAAAAACAAAATAATTAACAACCTATGTTATTTTGTTAATCGCAATAATATATGTGGAATTTTAAGGCCAGTTCATATATTTCTTATTTAAAATAAGGGATTGTAAAACATTGCGGGTATGGAATTTAAAATGTTTGATATGGTTTGTAAATAGTAAAAAGTTGTATTGTTACGATATTTTACTCATTTTTAAATTGTATTCCATTTTGATTGATTTTAAATATTATGAAAGATATATTGTCGCGGCTGCTCTCAATTAGAGCTTTCACACAACTACTTTATTAGTCGTGCATTTCTCAATGAGTGTGGTAAATAGTAAATTTATTAGTCTAACATTTCGCATTTTTATTCAGGGGTTGTTAGGGTTTTTAATTTTTATTGGACTCATTTTTTTACTTGGATGTAAATGAATATATAGCCATAATACGGCATTCGCATTATGTGGTTTATTGTAAGGAATACTTACCCATCCATGATTTAATTTGGAGCTTTTGGTTTTGTCTTTTTGTTATGTCGCGTCAACAAAGTTACCCACTCGCTGGGGAGAATTTACTCTGCATGGATTTAAAGATATCAATAATGATCAAGAACATGTATCGATTTCTATGGGAGATTTGAGTAGTGAGGGGCCTGTTTTGGCAAGGATTCACTCTGAGTGTCTGACTGGAGACGCTTTATTTAGTTTGAGGTGTGATTGTGGCCTTCAACTAGAATCCGCATTAGAGCTAATTGCGCAGGAAAAACGAGGGGTTATATTCTATTTACGTCAAGAGGGACGTGGAATAGGGCTACTAAATAAAATAAAGGCATATGATTTACAGGATAATGGCGCTGATACTGTTGAAGCAAACTTAAAGTTAGGTTTTGATGCTGATCAAAGAGATTATTCAATATTAAAATTTATGTGTGACCATTTTAATATTTCTGAATTAAGGCTGATGACAAATAATCCAGCTAAACTCAAGGCGATTGAAGAGCTAGGTATTAATTTGTCGGAACGAGTGCCACATAAAATTGCAGCTTGCACACATAATAGTAATTATTTATCCGTAAAAAGAGATAAGATGGGTCATATCATTTAAAAGCTTGGCTTTAATAATGAGCCATTTATCTAAGGAGAGTTGCAATGAGTCAATTTAAGCATATATACGCTATTTTTATCGCACTAATTTTTGTGAATTTGCTTTCGGCGTGTTCACCTGCACAAGAGAATAAGTTTCAATTGACAGGTACAACAATGGGGACTTCTTATCATATCACCTTTAAAGCAATGTCAGATGCAGTTGAGGTAGAACATATTCAGATAAAAGTCGATAAAGCGCTGCTTGGTGTTAATGAAATTGCCTCGACTTATATGGAAGACTCCGAGTTGTCATTGTTCAATGCTAAAAAATCAACTCTTCCCATTGCAGCCTCCGACGAGTTTCGCGAAATGCTATCCGAAGCCATTCGCCTAGAAAGCTTCACTAATGGCTATCTTGATGTCACGATTGGATCATTAGTTAACCTGTGGGGCTTTGGCCCTGCTAACCGTCCAGAAACAACACCCACCGATGAAATGATAGCGCAAGCAAGAGATAAATTTGGCATCCGCTTTTTGTCGATAGAGGGAACAACGGTTAGCAAAGCAAATCCAGATATATACCTCGATTTATCTACGCTGGCCAAAGGATATGGGGTGGATGTTGTTGCCGACTTACTTGATAGTAAAGGTATCCATGACTACTTGGTGGAAATTGGTGGCGAAATTCGCACTAAAGGGACCTCTTTAGAAAATAAAAACTGGGTCATTGCGGTGGAAAAGCCCGTGTCTGAGACGCGTGCTATTCAGCGTGTTATTACGCCCAAAGATAATGCGATTGCAACAGCTGGTGATTATCGAAACTTCTACGAAGAAAATAATGTGCGTTACTCTCATCTGATTGACCCTAAAACAGGACGTCCTATAACACATAGAATGGTTTCGACTTCTGTAATCTCACCATCTTGCATGGTTGCAGATGGTTTATCGACAGCCTTTATGATTATGGGGTTGGATAAGGCAATGAACTTAGCGAATGAACATAATATAGCAGCTTTATTTATTACAAAGAATTTAGATGGCACCTTCTCAGAGCATCACTCTGAAGCATTCACTCCCTATTTAAAGTCTCAAAGTTAAAAAATAATAGAGCTTAGAGTAGATAGTTAATTAATTATCCACTCTAAGCTATTTGTCCATATTGACTTTAATTCAGATGGTTTATTTACACGATGTTTCATTCCTTCAATGAATAATGATCTATGGGTAATCTTATTTTTAAATGCATATTCACTGAGTTGTTGAGCACATTGAATGGGCACTCGAAAATCATTTGTTCCATGGATAATGAGCATGTCTGGTTTATGAGTGGGCGGTGAATTGATAACCGATGCTTCTAATCGGGCAGTGTTACTCGGTAAATAATCACTGACGAAGTCAGGAATATCGGTAACTGCCTGGTAAGTATGCCAATCACTGATTGCCGCTCCAATAATTACTTTAGTGAATGCGTTGCTGTGACACCCTGTATACGCACAAATGTATCCACCTTGGCTCCAGCCTATACCTATTACCTGTTTTAAGTCGATAGCATACTGTTTATGCAAAGCTTTGATACCAGAGCAAATATCTTGCATATCTAGGCGGCCTAGATGGTCCACATTTATCTGTGCGAATGCTTGCCCTTGACCAATAGAACCACGGTAATTCGGTTCAAAAATCACATATCCAGCAGCTAAAAGAGGCAAATAGGGGGCATACCAGTGGTGATCGCTGAATAATTGCAATTCAGAAAAGTCTTTCGGGCCCCCATGAATAATCACTGCTACAGGAGCTTGCGCCAGATTTGACTGGTTTTTGCTGAAACGCAGTACGCCTTGCAACGATAAGCCGTCTTCAGAGCACCAATTGAATCCTTTAGCTAGGCCAAAATCAAGGCCTGTGAGTTGCGTATGATTACCCGAAACATTGATCACTTTTTGCTTATTGAGATTAAAGCAAAAGACATCGGGGAAATGTTTGGCACTTTGACCTATGAAAACAAGCGCGTTATCTGTTAGTTCTGCATCTATTCTGCTACTGAGCCCATTGATATTGAGCAATGTGATATGGTGTTTATCGAGCCACCCTAACTTTGCTGTGAGTCCATCGACAAAACGAATCAGCAACCCATTTGTCGTGTGGCCAATGATCTCAGTGTCTCTGTCTATATGCTCACTTAAACAGGACGCCTGATCATGCGTGATTTCCCAGGTATCTTTTTGAGCATAGCGAGCATTATTGTTACAGCCTTGAGCATACACTTTTTGCCCGCACTCACTGATAGCTTTTGCAATGAGCTGATGTGCAGGCGGCGAGTGAATTGGTATAAGGGTTAAGCCATGTTGCTCTGTGAGTTCAACCCTTGCGATAAGTGAAGGGTTGGATGCCTGTTTTAGCGTGACAACAGCATGCAGTGCAGAGGGTTTGCTTGAGACAATATTGATTATTCGAGCCTGACTTTTAAGGGTATAGTCGGGTTTATCTAAGTAGCTTTTTGTAACTACCTTGTATTCTAACTGTGTATTGTTAGTACATGTATAAAGGACACCTGAGCGAAAGGGAGTAAACATGGACACGTGTTTATGGCTGAGCAATATAGGGTTACTTTCAGCCCCTGAAGTATGAATAAGATAGAGCAGATAACTGCCATCAAATCGACCATCGTCCCATAAAATAACTAATCTTGTGTCATCTAGAAAGTGTAATTGACGAATATCACCATGGTCAACGATTTGTTGTTGTTCTAAAGTATCGGTGTTGTAACACCAACAACATCGATCAAACTGGTTTTTTTCTAGGTTTGATACCAATTGGGTATAGGCTATTACTTTCCCGCTTGGCGCGATCGCGACCCGGTCGGGCCGCTTTAATGCCAATAGTTTATTTACATCAGGAAACACGTTGTGGTGCAACCAAATGAGTTGTCAGTGCTTGAGTTTGTATCTTTTTAATCACGATGAATGACACAAGCCCACAAAGGATGTTAGCTATGAGGATTGCCCACATAATGCCTACTACACCACCAAAGTGGTTGCCAATGAGGACCGCAGGAATACAAAACAGCCACATTCTGAGCATACTAAGATGTAGTCCCAGCATGGGTTTTCCTAATGGGTAACCGCATGAAGATACGATGATTTGCGTAGCTAAACCAGTTAAGCTAATAGGGATAATGTATAAGTACCAAATGCTATATTCCACTACTTGGGCATCATCGCTGATCAAGTGCCCCAAAGGTTTTGCAAGTAGCATCAACACAACCGCATTGACTCCTCCCCAAATTAGGCAGAATTTTAAACCGTAATTGATGGCGCCATTGACTCGATCAGTCGCAGAATGACTCAGGTTCTTGCCTATGAAAGGGCCAATGACGGTCGACAGACCCGTAATAAAAATCATCGTTAATGACTCAATTCTGGCGCCGACACCGAATGCTGCTACCGCTTCAGAACCATGCTTGGCGACTATCATGGTCACAATGCCCATAGACAAAGGTGTTAAAATTCGAGATGCGCCTGCAGGCATAGCTATTTTTAAAACGCGTTGCCAGATTGAAAGTACATCTTGTAGCGTATTGAAAGATAGCGTAAGCAAATCTAGTTTATAGTGCAAATAGCGAATCGCAATGAGTGTGGATATCAGCCTTGCAATCATTGAGGCCCAAGCTGCGCCTGCTATACCCATGCCTTCAATTGGACCAAGCCCAAATATCAATATAGGATCAATGATTAAGTTGAGTATGCTGGAGAATAACATTAACGTTGCAGGGAATTTGGCATTACCAAGGCCCCTAATAGCGCTGTTACCTACTATGGGCAACACCATCAGCGGCATACTCAGATACCAAATAAACATGTATTTGTGTACTTGATCGAGCACATTGCCTGATGCACCTAGTAACGAAAATACGGGGTCAATCGTCGCAGCGCCTAACAAGCCAAACAGCGTTGAAAATATCAACGACAGCCAGATTGAATACGTACATATTTTTTGCTTGTTTTGATGCTCACTTTCCGCTGAGATGACCACGGATAGCCCGATACCTAAACCAATTGTTAAGCTACTTAAGCTAAATATAATGGCTGGAGTAAAAGAAATAGCAGCGAGTTCACCCACCCCTAACTGGGCAATAAATAAGGTATCGACGAGGTTGAAGCCAATGACAGAAAGCATTCCTATCGCGGTAGAAAATGCCATTGAATTAAGCTGACTAGATATTTTGTTATCTAGCATGGGGTTATTTTCAGTTTTAATAACACGTTCCTTCGTTAGTGTGATCGAACTATTTTTAAGTACCTAGCTAATAATTATTTAAATTATTTTTAGTATTTAATATTCTTTCTGCAAATCTGCGGGCTTCAAGTTTATTCACTGATAGTCAATGCGTACTCAAAACATGATAAATTAGATAGTGCACTCTATATTGTTTTTAGCTTGTAAGTACAAGCAAATGCAAAGTTATTATGACAACATTATGTGCTTAAGCAAATTATTCAGTGCTATATATCGGATGCTGTGGCGACTGTTCTGGTCAACTCAAACTGGACACTTTAAATTGGTTATTTTCAAACTTCACAGGCGATAACTCATTATTCGCTGAATGTAGACGCCTAAGTTGTAATATTTGATGTACGCAGCCACTTCTTCCTCCAAAAATACTACCTTTGGTTAATTTTAGTGATAAAAATTATCAATTTAAAGCAATAAAAGTTAATATTTTTGAGTTGGGTGAAGAAAGAACCAATTGGGATGGTGACACTTTTCAAGAAGTTATTAATAAAAAAGCCTTGTTGAATATTATGCAAGCTAATGAGGGTAATGGCGCCTATCTATATTATCCAAATGTGAAAGACTTAGCTTCGATGTTTAGCATCCTCCGTGAACTAGAACTTAAGTTGTGTGTTCATGCTGATAAACTGGATGATGGTTACGAATTTGAAGACAAAACCACTTTGAAGATGACTTAAAAGTCGCTGAAAAGTGGAAATTTACAGGAAATAAGTTGATTTTTTTGGGTGAGCGTTCTCACTGCGAAGAGCCAATTGCAATAGTTAAATAACGTATTGGACTAAAGTATCCCCAGAATTAGCCTTTATATATCAATGAACTAATAGTATTAAAAAATGTGGGAAGCGAGGGAACATTCATGGTGTTTTGTGATCTTATGAATCGCTTAAAAACAACAGAGCTAA
>NZ_JACJEW010000075.1:0-18454 GCF_014164315.1 Pseudoalteromonas sp. SG44-1 | reverse complement strand
TTGCCATTCCTTCAAGAAAAACCTGTCGTCGCGCCATTGGACTGTCTATTTTGACCTTTATTTTAATTAGCTAACGGTGGATTTAGATCACTGGATCCGCCGTAGGATAAGAATGTGCTACTGGCGGCAGTGGCGCTCTTTATAAAAAATAGCACGCACTAAAGTACGCAGTTTAATGAAACTGGGTGTCAGCGAACGGCTCGCCATAGCCTGTGGTATCACCAGAACCAAAAGTAGGCGCTTGGAAGCGAAGGACCTTGTAGAAGCCCAAAAACAAAAGGAATTAACATTGCGCTAGGCAATGACTTAGATTCACAAGGTTTAGTGTCATTGAGAGGTATTTGGATCAATATTCATTACGGGAGATGAACCGCCCATTGCACTTCCTGCTAATGAAAAACTCATGATGGGTGGTGTGGGGTCTGGAGGTTATATACCTCCGGCTACCCGATTATACGCAAGCTGCGCTTACTGAATTTCTTGCTGCCAATTAACCTTTTGGTAAACTGATTTTTGATTGAAGTTAGTATTACCAGTAGTCGGACCAACATAATAATACATACCACCTGAGAAACCTGCACCAACAACCGAAGTAAGCTGTGTGGGTAAAGCAGCCACTGCATCTTTAGCATTTAAAAATACATTATTTTCGGGGTAAGCGCTTTTAAGAGACGGATCAGATAAAGATTGTATAGACTGGTTGATGATACGGCTTGAAATTGCTTTGTGGGTTTGACCTTTTGCCCAGCCTAACGTTTTTCCAGTAAATATATTAAGTTCATCGCTGTGGCCAGCATAAAATACTTCGTCGCGAATAATTTCACCGTTTACTTCTAAACACCAATCAACAATAACAAAGCTTGCATAACTGGCATTTGTAATAACTTGCGAATAACGGTGAATTTTGGCGTGCACTTTAGCTTTTGTTAATACGTTTGAAGTATTTTGGTTTAGAGTATTTAAGATTGATTGCTGAATTGTATTTTTGTCAGCTGTATCAAAACTTCCCCAATTAAAAGCCCCATATGATTCGTTATCAGCTGTATTTTCATCTGTTATGATTGAAACTGAATTGACGTTAGCACTAAATACTGGAGCGTTTGTTAACAATGGAAACTCAGTTTTACTTGCTGTACCTGTAACTCCGCAACCAGCTAAGATTAGTGATAAAGATAAAAATAGTAGATGTTTCACACGTACTCCATATTTACGTATCGCCGCATCAAGCGGAACCTAACCAACTGTTTAAGTTCCAGTACGCCCGGCATGGGCATTGACTTATGAGGTGAAAGTCCTCTGTAGGAAGATCACCGTTTAAATAGCACACTGTTATTAAACGATAGACACTCGCGAATGGCAAGGGCTAAATCGCGAGAGATAGTCTGAAGGAAGCCGCTAGCATTCTTTATAAAAGTAAGTGCGAGCTGATGAACAAAAACATCATATGAGGCATAGGCGGAAGACGAGCTAATACAAAATAGCGAAGTCATGTGATCTAACGGCCGCTGTAGGGTAATAATGTGCTACTGGCGGCAATGGCGCTCTTTCCAAAGGAATAGCCCCAAAGTACGCAGTTTAATGAAATTGGGTGTTAGTGAGCGACTCGCCATAGCATGTGGTATCACCAGTACCAAAAGTAGGCGCTTGGAAGCGAAAGCCCTTGTCGAAGCTCAAAAAAAGGAATTAACATTGCGCTAGGCAATAACTACTTAACTTTACAAGGTTTAGTGTCATTGAGAGATATTTGGATCAATATTCATTACGGGAGATGAACCGCCCATTGAAAAGCGCATGGTGGGTGGTGTAGGGGCTGGAGGCCTCCGGCTATCCGATTAGGCGTTTCTCGCATCTAGCCTATTAAGCTTTCTTCAAATGCTGACTCACCTTCGTAGGTAATTTCATTTTTTTCCCAAGCCATTGAAGCACGAATCTTGACCCATGTGGAGCATGTGTCCCAATGAGGAAATCCAAGGTCGTAACTGCCATAGAGGTACTTATAATGAAATTTTCATTGGGGATTTCTACGAAATCTATGTTCGTCGATTCAAACCATGGGTTGTATTCGTAAAATGCCTCAATAAGGCTTTGATCCATCTTTCTGAGGCTTTCTTGTATCGAAGGCACACCAATCAACTGCCTTAATCCGAAAACATAGCTGTCTAGCGCAAACAAGTAGCCAGAATTAAAATTGACGCCGAAAGAGTTATAACGATTATCAGGATGTCCATAAGCTTCAATATTACTGATGAAATCTGATACTGAGAAAATATCAACTGACTCAGAAACAGCTGAATGAATCTTGACTGCTTCATTAGGTTTCGTTTTAACGCTTGAGAGTTGCTTATCTACTGAGCAGGCTTCTTGGTGCAGGGCAACAATGGGATGGCCACGGAACCGCTTTTCATTAACAGCGATTCCCCTCATAAGGAGAAAAGCCTTTAAGTATTTTTCGAGCGCTTGAGACGCAGCCCAGAAGAACGCACGATACATACCTTTTTGCGCTAAAAATCGAGCAGTTACGTAGTCCTCATCGGCGGGTTTAACGAAAGAATCGGTGATGACTTTAACAATGTATTTTTCTATATCAGCCTGCATCGTTTCTGGCAACTTTTCGAAGTGTTCAAGATCGTCTTTACACTTGAAACTGTATATGTAGCTCAATTTTCTCTCATTCATCAAATCCCGAATCCTTGCCTTTTGCCGACTGAACGCTCATTTATCTACTTAATATAGTTTTAACAAATAACCTAAAGCATTACTACCACTAAGTTTTTTAAAGCTTTAAACTGAAGTTTAATAGAGCAATATGCGCGCGTCGCTCATTATCATGAATATATACACAAAGAGCAGTTTGACCAATCAATTAACTATTATATTTAGCCAATCTCAATGACCGGTAATTGCTCAAAGCTGTTATTCAGCTTTAATATTTTTAAGGTTGGGTTTCGTTGCTCTCAACCACAACCTACGATGATACGTTTAACGCTGTTTTTAATACTTATCGCTTACAGCTGACGGCTTACAGCTTCTTTTTAGCTACTTTTAAAACCAATTCTAAAACCGCCCCAGTGTTTGCCATTTACATAAATGGGTACTGATAGGTCATGTAAAATTTCACCGGTATCACGTTTATAGGTTTGCAATAAAAAGCTCTCAGTGTGGCTACCACAGCGGCTGCCGGTGGCATCGTTGAAAATACGTTTAGTGCGGTTATTCACTAAATCTTGTTGGTAATTGCCAGTTAATGGCTGGCTGTAGCGCTTATTGTGGGTAGGGAAGTAACCTTTTTTGTCTACGGCACCAGCAAAAAGAATTTTGTCATTTTCAAGGGTAGGCTCTTGAATTGGCGGTAAAATTTTATCGGTTAAAGTATCGTATGGTGTTGTATATTTTGTGGGGTTAGTATTTTTAATTGCTTGATATTCTTGTGAGAACAACTGCTTTTCAGTTAATTGCTTCGTTTCTAGCAACTCATTAAATTTTACCGCGATTGCATTGCTTGCCGTTGTTGCGGCATTGAGTATAGGCTTAAAAAAGGCATTGTGTTCAACTTTACTGAGCTCTCTAAAGATGGTTTCAGATCCTATCGATAACATAGCTGCTTGTGATGAAATTGAGTTACCTTTGGTTGCTATTTCAGCTAGCAAGTGGCTGATACTTGATACAGAGGTATTTATTTGTGTGGTTGCTTGTTGAAAAGCAGATACTGCTTGCTGCATGTTTTCTAAGGTTGATGATGAGTCTGTAATATCATGATTTATTGTTAAAAATGCTTGGGTAACATTTTCGAGTTCGGTTTTCACTTCATCACTTTGTAAAGAAACCTGTTTCATATCATCATTTGTTTGCACGCTATTAGTATTGATCTCAGTTAGCATCTGTGCAATTTGTTTAGTGGCTTGATTGGTTTTATTGGCAAGATTACGTACTTCATCGGCAACTACAGCAAAGCCTCTGCCTTGTTCACCCGCTCGTGCTGCTTCTATGGCGGCATTTAATGCCAGTAAATTAGTTTGCTCAGCAATGGTTTGAATAACTTGGGTAATGCTTTGAATATCAGTTGCACTTTTTAACAATAAATCTAACTTACTTGCGACGTTAGTAATTGAGTTAGACAACGAATCAATTTGTTGTGTGGCTATTTGCAAGCGTTGCTCTGCTGATGTTGATGCCTGAGATGTTTGCAACATTGCTGCATTTACGATGGTGATACTATTAGTGAGTTCACTACTGTTATGGGATAACGCCTGTGTTGCAGCGCTAACCGATTCGCTTTCACTGTAACAACCATCAATCTCTTTAGTTAGGCTATCTACATAGAATCCGACTTCTGCTGCACCAATTGCATTTTGAGAGGTTGCCACTGTGATGTTTTGAGCAACATTGCTGAGTTGGGGCTGTTTATTAATGTCTGACGCAGGGTTTGGTTTTTTGTCAGTTAACTTGGCTGTAAAAGCGAATAGAGCAGTAAAAATTGCAATGATTAGCGCCGCGACTATCGATAGTTGCTCGAAGTAATATAGAAAACCAATACTGACAGCGAAGAGTGTATAGCATAGCGATTTTAAATTCATTCCATTGACCTTTGTTGAGTTGTAATTTTCAGTCTTAAATATAAAGCACAGAAAATCAATTAATAAAAGGTCTAATAGGGAAGTCGACTGATTGACTTAGCAAACAAAAAAGCCAACCCTAAGGTTGGCTTTTGCAGTAATCTATTGCAGTAATGAGCATCAACTCATTTTAGTAAGTTGCACTGCCTTTGGTACGTGGGAAGGCAATAACGTCACGTACGTTGCCCATACCAGTTACATAGGCAACTAAACGTTCGAAACCTAAGCCAAAACCAGAGTGTGGTACTGAACCGTATTTACGTAGGTCGCGATACCAGCTGTAGTCTTCTTTGTTTAAGCCCATTTCTTCTAAACGTGCATCAAGTACATCAAGACGTTCTTCACGCTGTGAACCACCAATGATCTCGCCAATACCTGGTGCTACAACGTCCATTGCAGCAACGGTTTTGCCGTCTTCATTTTGGCGCATGTAGAATGCTTTAATATCACGTGGGTAGTTTTTAATAACCACTGGTGCTTTAAAGTGCTCTTCTGCTAAGTAACGCTCGTGCTCAGATTGTAAGTCAACACCCCATTCAACGGCGTATTCAAATTTCTTACCACAGCTTTTAAGAATTTCTACTGCATCAGTGTAATCAACTTGTGCAAAATCTTTCTCAACAAATTCTTCTAGGCGCGTGATAGCTGTTTTCTCAACACGTTGAGCAAAAAACTCCATATCATCACGACGTTCTTCAAGCACCGCTTTGAACACATACTTAAGCATGTTTTCAGCAAGTTTGGCGATATCTTCTAAATCAGCAAACGCAACTTCTGGCTCGACCATCCAAAACTCTGCCAAGTGGCGAGAAGTATTTGAATTCTCTGCACGGAAAGTCGGGCCAAAAGTATAAATTTTTGACATCGCTGAGGCGTAAGTCTCACCATTTAACTGACCTGATACAGTAAGGAATGCTTCTTTACCGAAGAAGTCTTCGCTGTAATCAACATCGCCTTTATCTGTACGTGGCAAGTTTTGCATATCAAGCGTTGATACGCGGAACATTTCGCCTGCACCTTCACAGTCACTTGCGGTGATGATAGGGGTGCTGATCCAGTAATAACCTTGCTCATGGTAGAAACGGTGAATAGCTTGCGCTAAACAGTTACGTACACGTGTTACCGCACCAATCATATTGGTACGTGGGCGAAGGTGAGCGTGCTCACGTAAATACTCAATGCTGTGGCGTTTTGCCGACATTGGGTATGAGTCTGGGTTTTCTACCCAACCAAGTACCTGTACGCTATTTGCTTGAATTTCGAAAGATTGACCTTGGCCTGCTGATTGTACTAAAACACCAGTAACTGACACAGAGCAACCGGCTGTTAGGCTAGTAACTTCATCATAATTATTTAGTGAATTAGGTACTACCGCTTGAATAGGATCAAAACACGAACCGTCATGAACGGCTAAAAATGAAATTCCTGCTTTTGAATCGCGGCGTGTACGGATCCAGCCTTTAATTGTTACTTGGCTGTCTACCGCAACCTTGCCTTTTAATAGCTCTGAAATCGCTAAGTGGCTCATCTTCACTCCAATGATATAAGTTGCCTACATTAATATGTGCGCTATTGCACTTGAACGGTGTATCTTACCTTTGAATGTAAAATAAAAAAACATTCAAAAGTAACTCTTTGCTTATTCTTTTGCATTTTTGTGGTTTTTTGTCGTTTAAAACCTAGAACTTTAATTTTTTGTGATAAGAAACAACTTAGATCAAAATTTAAAGGCGATTTTCACTGCGATAAAAACGGGTTTTGTGGCATTATATGCAATTACGATATTTAAACTAACTTGCTAAACATATAGGTATTATGAAACAAGTCTTTATTTTACGTGGTTTACCAGGGTGTGGTAAGTCTTATTATGCGCAAAACCTAGCCGATGAAATGGTAGCGGGCGATCAAAGCCAATACTTAATTTGTTCGACCGATGATTATTTTTATAATGAGCAAGGGGAGTATCAGTTTGATAAGTTCAAACTGTCGCAATACCACAATTTAAATTTAGCTCGTTTTATAAATGCGTTAGCGCAAGAAATCCCACTTATTATTGTTGATAATACTAACATCAAGAAATGGGAATTTATTGCTTATAGCCAAGCCGCTGTTGCACTAGG
Organism: Pseudoalteromonas sp. SG44-1; assembly: GCF_014164315.1. Lineage (NCBI taxonomy): Bacteria > Pseudomonadati > Pseudomonadota > Gammaproteobacteria > Alteromonadales > Pseudoalteromonadaceae > Pseudoalteromonas > Pseudoalteromonas sp. SG44-1. The sequence goes on along the minus strand of NZ_JACJEW010000075.1, from coordinate 11,721 downwards.
CTACCAAGTTAAAGAAGTGATTGTGGGTGAAGTAAAAGACAAATCAATGCAACACCTGTACGCCAAACGTAATAGCCATAACATTCCACTGAAAATGATCAGCAAAATGGCTTATATGTTTGAGTGGTAGGTATTTTAAGTATCAACTAGAGTTTAGCTAATGCCTTTATATCGCATTGTGTATTCACATCTAAGTGAGTAGTGATTTTATCATTGCTGCTATCCCATTCAATATTGGCAGAAGTGATAAAACTCTTAAAAAACCTACTTGAGGAAAGCCTTCCATTGGTGAAGGATTATTGGTACTAGGTCCGTTAATGGCGTTTCATCTAATTGATTATGGGCGTGTTACTTTTCAGCATACTTTTGTTTAATCGCTAAAATCTCTTCTTTAACTGCAAAAAAAGCATCTACTACTTTGGGGTCAAAGTGATTCCCACTGCCTTCTGCAATAATGGCAAATGTTTTTTCTTCAGAAAATGATTTTTTATAAGGACGCTTTGACGACAGGGCATCAAATACATCAGCAATAGCAACTACGCGTGCTGCAATTGGAATTTCACTACCTTTTAAGCCATCAGGATAACCAGATCCGTCCCATTTTTCATGGTGTGAGCGGGCAATAACTTCGCCTAACTTAATAACTTCAGAATCAGAACCCGAAAGTATACTGGCGCCTACAACGGTATGCTGTTTCATTATTTCCCATTCTGCAGCATCTAGTTGTCCTGCTTTTAGCAAAATATGGTCAGGTGTAGAAATCTTTCCGAGATCGTGCATTGACGCTGAAAATAAAATATTTTCAACTGTTACCTCATCTAATCCAACACTGCGTGCAACGGCTTCGGAATATAAGCTCATGCGTTGAATGTGTGCACCCGTTTCTTCATCTTTGTATTCAGCAGCTTTGGTTAGTCTATTAATTGTTTCTAGTGATGCGGCTTTAATACTTTGCATTGCTAGCTTTAGTGATTCAGTTCTTTGAGCAACTTCTGCTTCTAATTGTTTCTGATAATTTGTTCTTAAATCGTTATAGTCTTTAATCTTAAGAAGGGACTTAACACGCGATAATAGCTCGTTTTTATCTACAGGTTTTGTAATAAAATCATCACAACCAGCATCAATCCCTTTAACTCGCTCTTTTGTCTCTCTTAAGGCAGTAATAAGGATGATAGGTAATAGCTTTAATAGAGCGTCTTCTCTAACTCTGCGCGTTACTTCAAAGCCGTTCATATCAGGCATCATTATATCAAGTAAAATAAGATCGACGGGTTGTTGTGCTAAAATATTTAATGCTTCTTGCCCACCAGTCGCTGTTACTGTTTTATATCCCTTGGGTTCAAGATAAGCTTGCATAAGTTCAATATTTTGAAGGTTGTCATCTACAACCAAAATTAAAGTGCTATCTTTCATTAGCTTTTCCTGTGTATCAAGGTTTAAATAATTATAGTCATTATTTTATATATAAACTTATTTGTTGAGCGAACGTACGTGTATCAATAGGCTTAGAAATATACCCACAGTTAGGTATGCACAGTAGTTGGTCTATATCAGCGGGTAAAACAGAAGCCGTAACAAAAACAATAGGAATATCTGCAGTTTCTTTTTCATGACGCAAAATTTTTGCAACTTCTGCTCCAGATATATCTGGGAGTTGGACATCTAATATAATAATTTTTGGAGTCTCACGCTTTATAATCAAAAGCGCATCTGTTGCGTTCATAGCAGTAAATACTTCAAAATTTGCCATGAGTAAGAGATCTTCCTCTAGCAATAGATTATTCGCATTATCATCAACTACAACTATTTTGGTTTTCATTATGCTTGGCCACAGACTTTTGTTTAATTGGCAAAGTGATACGAACTGATGTGCCTTTATTAACACCTTCAGATTCAATAACAAACTCGCCTCCATGCAACTTAACTAGACTTTTTGCAATAGGGAGTCCAAGCCCTGTACCTTCGGTTAATCTAGAATAGGGGGTTTCTATACGGAAAAAGCCTTCAAATATTTTTTCCATATTTTCAGCAGCAATACCTAAACCCGTATCCCAAATTATTATTTCTATTTCTGTCTCAGTATGTCGTGTTTTGACACCAATTTGCCCCTCATCTGGTGTGAATTTCACTGCATTTGAAAGCAAATTATAAAGTATCTGTTTAACCTTAAGAGAGTCAGCTTCAATTGGTGGCAAGTCATCAGCAATATCAAGACACATATTCAATTTTTTCTGATTAGCTGTATCAGCTGTAAGCCCTGTAATCTCGTGCAATACTTGACGTATCGGCAAATAAGAGATTGTTAGACTCATTTTGCCTGCTTCAATCTTTGCCATATCCAGTATTTCGTTAATAAGTAACAGTAAATGTTTGCCGCTCACCAATACATTTTTAACATACTGTTTTTGTTTGTCGTTTAAAGTGCCAAAAGTTTCATCGTAGAGCACTTCAGAAAAACCATTAATAGAATTAAGTGGGGTTCTTAGTTCATGCGACATATTTGCTAGAAACTCTGACTTAACTCGAGCAGCACTTTCTAAGTCATTAGTTAGCACTTCCAGCTCTTTGTTCGCTTTTACTAGCCCTTCTTGAATGGCATTACGTTCGGTAATGTCTTCGATAGACAATAAAATTATACGATCTTCTGATTGAGTACGTTTAATTTGCCTTGCGTTGAGCAACATTGTGCGCCAGCCAATTGTTTTAAAGTTATGCTCAACTTTGTAATCATCAAAGCTCGTTTTTTGAGGTAATATAGTTTCTAATAATTCACGTAGTTTGGGAATGTTCCATTGATTATTACCAAGGTTGTATATCAGCTTCCCAACTGTATCTTTGTGATTTTCGCGAAAAAACTCATAAAATGAGCGGCTCGCTGTTACTACTCTTAAGTGCTGGTCTAAAACAATCAGTGGTTCTCGAACCGTATTTACAATACTTTCGGAGTATTCTAATAGTTCTTTCTTGGTACTTATTTTATTCACTATCTAGATCCTTTGTACCATTAAGGGCGGAACTATTTCATAAACTTTAAAATTTAGGTTCAGCAACGCTGTGTATATAGTTTTTTATGCTAAATGCACCAAAACAATACATTAATAATGTGTTTTAATTTGTACTATGTTGTACTAACTAATATAAAAAGCGTAACTGGATAAGCGATATCAGAGTGGGACTATCTCAATATTAATATACGTTTAGTAAACAGCAACAATTCATTAATAGCAAGAAGTTCATTGTTTAACGCGAATATATTATTAGCCGTCGGACATCGTGGGAGCTTTAAAAGAAAAAAGTATTCGTTTTAAGCGCAATGGGACAGGCTTTAACGGGGAACGTGTTTAAATTTCCTCTGGATTATTGCCCGCAGCTTGCTGCGTAGTATTGAGTAATGAGTGAATTTATACACAAAAGCCACAATGTGACAGTTTTACTTTATCACTGAGTTTTTCCTGCAAAATATAGAAGAGATTCTTGATGTGAGAGTTGCGAGGGCAATCACAAAAATTTGTGCTGAAATAGAAAAGCGCTACGAAATCAAATTTTAGCAGTTGCGACGGATGAAGATCATATTCATTTTTTAGTTCAATTAGTTCTGACCTACAGCATTACACAGTTGGTAACGATTATTAGAAGTTTAACTGTAAGAGAGGTTTTTAAAAGTGCCTTTATGTTAAAAAGCAGTTGCCTAAATAAACAGTTAACTCGCTTTTAAGCTTTGGTAAATCAAACTGGGTTTGCTATATCAGCGGCTAGCATACGAGATAGAGGGAATGACAATGACCCCCCTAACGGAAAGATCCTACGCTGCTATTGTCATATAGTTTGTGATTAACGATAACAATAATCACAAACTCGCTTAATAGATAAAAACACTAAATGTATCGGTAAGTTACTTATACCTAGCACTATAATTTGTATTGAGACCGGTTATTAAGTGTAATACTTGCCTTTAATGGCATTATAAATGGTATCACACAGTTTTTTTATACTGGTATCGTCACTTATATACGGTGGCATAAGGTAAATTAGTTTACCAAAAGGGCGGATCCATACGCCTTGCTCTACAAAATAAGCCTGAATTTTAGCAACATCGACATTGCCTGCAGCATCGTTTAGTTCAACAACACCTATTGCGCCTAAGGTACGTACATTGGCAACAGCATCTAGTTCACTGCACTCATTAAGTTGTTGCAGTTGAATGTATATTTGGCTTATTCGTTGTTGCCAGTCTTGCTCAAGTAATAAATCAATACTCGCACAAGCCACAGCGCAGGCCAATGGATTGCCCATAAATGTTGGGCCATGCATTAACACCCCAGCTTCACCTTCGCTGATACAAATGGCAATTTTATCTGTGGTTAAAGTGGCAGATAACGTCATCATGCCACCTGTGAGTGCTTTACCTATGCATAAAATATCTGGCTCAATATCAGCATGTTCTACGGCAAATAACTTACCTGTGCGGCCAAACCCTGTGGCTATTTCATCACAAATTAATAATACACCGTAACGATCGCATAGTTCACGCACGGTTCTTAAATACTCTGGATGATAGAAGTTCATTCCCCCTGCATTTTGTACAATTGGCTCGATGATAAAAGCTGCAACATGCTGATGATGTTCTTCGAAATACTGTGCGAGGTGGTGTGCTTCTTGTTTATCGAATTGTTGTCCAAACTGAGTCTTTGGTGCAGGCACAAATACATGCTCAGGTAAAAAGCCTTGGTATAAAGAGTGCATTGAATTAATAGGATCACATACGCTCATTGCTGCAAAGGTATCGCCATGGTAACCCTTTAGCGGCGTCATCAGTTTTTGTTTGCTGGTTACTCCTTGACTAAGCCAATATTGCAAAGCCATTTTTATCGCCACTTCAACACTTACCGAGCCGCTGTCGGCTAAAAATACTTTTTGCAACTTACTCGGGGTTATTGCAACCAGCTTTTTACAAAGCTCTACTGCTGGCTGGTGGGTTATGCCACCAAACATTACATGGCTCATTTTATCTACTTGCTCAATCATTGCATTTTTCAATACTGGATGACCATAACCATGAATAGCACTCCACCAAGAGGCCATACCGTCAATAAGTTGTTCGCCCGTTTCTAAGTGAATAAGGTTGTGATTTGCATGTGTAACGGGGTAAACCGGAATAGGTTGAGTCATTGATGTGTAGGGGTGCCAAATGTGCTGACGATCAAAATCAAGGTCTATCGTTTGTTTTGTGTTCATATGTAAACTTTAACTAAGTGGGCTTCGTTGACAATGTTACGTCAAGTCGTAGACTAAGCCAATATCACCGTTATGAAAAATAAAAAGAGAGAGTTATGGAGCTTGCAACTGTTCGCCACGATTGGACCCATAGTGAGGTGAAAGCCTTATTTGAAATGCCATTTAACGATTTATTATTTAAAGCCGCCTCTGTGCATCGCGCTAATTTTAATCCAAACGAAGTACAAATTTCTACGTTGTTATCTATTAAAACCGGTGCATGCCCAGAAGACTGTAAATATTGCCCGCAATCGGGTCATTACAAAACTGATTTAGAACGCGAGCGCTTAATAGAAGTAGAAAAAGTGGTAGAGCAAGCGCGGTTAGCAAAACAAAAAGGCGCCACTCGTTTTTGTATGGGGGCTGCATGGTCAGATCCAAAAGACAGAGATATGCCATACATTTCGCAAATGGTAAAAGAAGTTAAAGCCCTTGGCCTTGAAACCTGTATGACTTTAGGCATGTTAAATAACGAAAAAGCCCATGAACTGCGTGATGCTGGCCTTGATTACTATAACCACAACCTAGACACCTCACCTGAATACTATGAGCAAATTATATCAACTCGGACATTCCAAGATCGTTTAGACACCATTGGTAATGTGCGAGACGCTGGTATGAAAGTCTGCTCCGGCGGTATTGTCGGTATGGGTGAGCAAGCAAGCGACCGCTATGGCTTATTAATGCAGTTAGCTAATTTACCCCAGCAGCCCGAAAGCGTGCCAATTAATATGCTAGTAAAGGTAAAAGGGACACCGCTCGAAAACGTCGACGACTTAGATCAGTTTGAGTTTATTCGTACCATTGCCACAGCACGTATTATGATGCCACACAGTTATGTACGTTTATCAGCAGGACGTAATGCGATGAATGAACAAATGCAGTCAATGTGCTTTTTTGCCGGAGCAAACTCTATATTTTATGGTGATAAACTTCTTACTACCGAAAACCCAGAAGCCGATGCCGACATGCAATTAATTAAAAAGCTCGGGATGAACCCAGAAACACGCCACGATTATTCAGATGAAGCCGTTGCTGCGTCTTTGTCATCGCAAGTGGCCGATAAAGCAACCGCAGAATTGTTTTACGAAGCGTAAAGTGCTCAGTACTATGGTAATGGTTTAAAGTATTGCGTTGAAGGTTAAAGCATTTATGTCATTTGAATTTATAAACACCCATTTAGATGAACGCAAAGCACAGCAGCTCTTGCGTAAACGCTATGTAGTACAAAGCGCAACAGCGCGCACAATTACGGTTAATGATAAAACCTACCTTAACTTTGCGAGTAACGATTATTTAGGGTTTGGCGATTCGCCGGTGGAATTAACCAGTGCGCCATTACTCGGTAGCCACAGTTCAGCATTAGTGACGGGTTATCAACAACCACAGCAAGCGCTTGAGCAAGCTTTATGTAGTGCTTTGGGTTATGAGGCTGGCATGTTGTTTAATTCGGGCTTTAGCGCAAATAGCAGTGTTATTAAAGCCTTGTTTCAAGATAAAGCGACAGCGCAACACAGTGCTATTTTTCAAGATAAACTCAATCACGCCAGTTTAATTGATGGCGCATTACACGCCAACGCAGCGTTAATACGCTTTAACCATAACGATATAAACCATTTACGCTCACGGCTAGAAAAATCAAAAGCGCGCAATAAGCTCATAGTGTCTGAAGGTGTGTTCTCCATGGATGGTGATACCGCGCCAATTAAAGCGCTATTTACCTTAGCAAAGCAGCATAACGCCTGGTTAATGATAGACGATGCCCATGGTTTTGGTGTTTTAGGAAAATCGGGGCTTGGCAGTTGTGAAGCCTTAATTGCAGCCGACACCTTGCCCGATATTTTAGTGATCACCTTTGGTAAAGCGGTTGCTAGTAGCGGGGCGTGCGTATTAGGTTCGCGGCATTTTATAGATTACATGCTGCAGTTTAATCGTGATTATACCTACTCAACCGCTATGTCACCGTTTATTGCCGCTCATACTTTGGCGCGTATTAAAAGCATAAAAGACGCTAACGGCAAGCGAGCTAAATTAAACGCTAATATTGCGCTGTTTAAACGCCTAGCAAAAGAGCAGAACATTGCGCTAATGGACTCTAACACCGCGATTCAACCAATTGTTTTAGGCTGCGCCGAGCAAACGTTAAAAGCCAGTGAGCAACTAAAGCAGCAGGGCATTTGGTTAACGGCTATTCGCCCGCCAACTGTTTTACACAATACCTCGCGTTTGCGTATTACCTTAAGTGCAGCCCACACCCATGAGGATATAAAACAACTCGTTGGTAGTTTACAAAAGGTCATTTCATGATAAGCCCGCAGGCAATTAAAACTAAGCCACTTAGCCCTACAACTGTGTGTATAGCTGCTGAGGTTTTAAAAAAAACCACAGCGCATAACTTTTCAAAAGCAGCAAACAGTTATAGCCATCATGCTAATGTGCAAAAACAAGCGGCGAATGATTTATTTAAACTCATTACAGCAAACCCTAAAAAGCTCTGTGTTGACCTAGGCGCAGGGCCGCTTGTTAATACTCAGCCTTTAAAGGCATTATTTGGCCAAGTTGTTGCCATAGATTTAAGTTTTAACATGCTAAAAAGCAGTGCCTTAAACACCCCTAAACTGTGCGCCGATATGGATAACTTACCGCTGCAAGCTAACAGTATTGATGTGCTATTTAGTAATTTTGCGCTGCAGTGGTCTGCTAATTTTGAAACCTTAATGCACTCGCTTTACCAAGTATTAAAACCAGGCGGGCAAGCTTATATTAGTACGGTTGTTGCAGGGTCATTAAACGAGATCAAAACCGCCTTTGCAGTGCTTGATTCACATAATCATATTAATCAGTTTGCAAGCCATAATAATATAAACCAATCGGTCGAAAAGGCCGGGTTTAAGATCAACGCATCAAAAAAAGTCATCTATACCGATAAGCACAGCAGTGCATTAGCGGCTATAAAATCGATTAAAGCCATTGGTGCCACAGCACAAAATCATTCAACAAGTCGTCGTGGTTTATTAACCAAATCAGCGCTGCAAAAAGTATGTGATGCCTATCCGCTTATAAACAATAAAGCCAATGTATCTTACCATGTAGTATTGTTATCATTAGAAAAAGCCCAGTAAAAATAATAAGGCCATGCCATGAACCAGTTTTTTATTACCGGTACCGATACCGACGCCGGTAAAACTCATGTAACCAGTTTGCTGTTAAAGTTACTCGCACAACATAAAAAGCGAGCAATAGGTTTTAAGCCGATTGCCTCTGGGTGTGAAATGGCATTTGAGCAGCTCGTAAACGCCGATGCGCTAATGCTAATGGAAAGCGCCACAGTCAGCGCTAAATACGACATAATTAACCCATTTGCATTTGCGCCGCCAATAGCTCCCCATATAGCTGCAGAGCAAGCGGGTATAAACATAACAGTAGAGAAGCTCAGCACGGCTTATCAACATGTTAAGCAACAAGGCGCCGATTACCTGTTAACAGAAGGCGCGGGCGGCTGGGCTTTACCTATTAATAATAACGAGTATTTATACGACTGGGTAAAAGCAGAGCAACTGCCAGTAATATTAGTGGTCGGGATGAAACTAGGCTGTATAAATCATGCATTACTCACTGCTGCACACATGCAAAGCTTAGGGATTAATTGTGTAGGGTGGATTGCAAACCAAGTTGATGCCACTATGGATGAATACCAAGCAAACCTAGATTCACTTAAAACACGTTTACCATTTCCACTGCTTGCCATTAGCCCATACACAGAGCAAACCCCTAAATTACAAATTTATAAAACTCTGCTTGAAAAATTATCGATAAATCCATAAATAACCCTTGTGTTGTGACATAGTTTGTCACAGAATAGCGCTGACGTTATGACATAGTGTGTCATAACGCAGTGATTGCTCAAAGCCGATCAAACATAGTAAATCGCTCAGCAATAAATGTTATTTTTGGAGAACTCGTATGAAACGTGTATTTTTGTTTTTATTAACTAACCTCGCGGTTATGTTGGTATTAGGTGTGGTGCTTTCAATAATAATGAGTGCGCTGGGCTTAAGCCATCGTAGCCTTGGCGGAATTTTACTAATTGCGACTGTATTTGGTTTTGGTGGATCGTTTATTTCGTTATTTATGTCGAAATGGATCGCCAAAAAATCAACCGGTGCGCAAGTGATCACCCAACCTCGTACCGAAACCGAACAATGGCTGGTAAACACTGTGGCTGCTCAAGCTAAAAAAGCCGGTATTAACATGCCAGAAGTGGCTATTTACGACAGCCCAGAAATGAACGCGTTTGCAACGGGCCCGAGTAAAAATAATTCGCTGGTGGCGGTAAGTACGGGTTTATTACATAACATGAGCCAAGATCAAGCCGAAGCCGTATTGGCGCACGAAGTATCGCATGTGGCTAATGGCGACATGGTAACGCTCACGCTTATTCAAGGTGTGGTTAATACCTTTGTTATTTTTGCCGCGAAAGTGCTGGCTGGCATTGTTGACAACTTTATCAATAGCGATGAAGAAGAGGGCGGCAGTAGCTGGACTTACTTCTTATTCGATATGTTATTCCAAGTATTATTTGGTGTATTGGCGAGCATAGTGGTTGCCCATTACAGCCGTAAACGTGAATTTGCAGCCGATAACGGCGCAGCTCAGTTGGTTGGCGCAGACAAAATGCGTTCAGCCCTTGAGCGATTAAAGCAAAACCACCCATCGCAATTAGAAGGCTCAATGATGGCCTTTGGTATTGCCAGTGGTAAAGGCATGGCTGAGTTGTTTTCATCTCACCCACCGCTGGATGCACGTATTGACGCACTACGTCGTTAAAAAAATCAAGTTTTTCACAGTACTTGTAACAAAAAGCCTGCATTTGCAGGCTTTTTTATGCTTAATGGTTTTTATTGCGATTGAATAATATCTGTAATGCCCTCTGGCGAGAGTATTTCAATCCAGTAACCATCAGGGTCTTTAATAAAGGCAAGGCCTTTCATTGAGCCACCGTCTGGCTGTTTTACAAACTCCACATCGTATTTAGCAAAGCGTTCGCACGCTGCATATACATCTGGCACGCTAATACCAATATGGCCAAAGCCTTTTGGTTCTTCATTACCACTGTGATAACCGCTAAAGCTGTCGTCGTTTTCAGTACCCCAGTTATGGGTAAGCTCAATCAGTGCAGGGCGGCGAAACACCCACTGGGTTTTTTCTTTATCATCGCCTTTAGGCATATCTTGCTCATAGCCTAAAAAGTACAAGGTAAACTCCATACCAGGAAAGTCGTACTTACCTAACAACTTCATGCCCAATACGTTTTCATAAAATGCCAGCGACGGTTTTGGATCTTTAATACGCAACATAGTTTGCTGCATCACATAGCCCTCAGTGGCTTGTGCAATTTGCTCTGGAGATTCGTTATAGCTAGACATGAAATAATCCTTAATAAAATGATTGAAAAAACCTTAATGGATTTAAAAAGGCAGGGTGTACGCTCATCATAATAAACAGCAGCAAAAATTAAAACCACCTTGCTAAATTACCAACCAGTTAGTTGGGTGCTTTGTAAGCGGAAAATAGAATATTTAGCGATACTGTTTATTTATACAGTTCTGGGGTTTTGTCCCATAACATTATTAAAAGTCGTTTTGGTGTATTTTAACAGCGAGTGTTTTATAGCCTACGTAATTACTTGTTTACATTGAAGTTGTTTAGTGGAATTATTGAACAATGTAATATACGCCTTTTTGGGGTGTGATAACCCACCAAAGTGGTGTTCAATAAGCTGTTATGTGTTTGATGGGTTTTTAAGGTCAAAGCTACGATTTCATTGAAAATTCGCTCGGTGTTTTCGGCAAGTTGGCTTGGTCGAAATGGATTCTTGAACAACCTGAGATTGATCGTTTTCAAGGTTCTTGGGTTGCCTCAATTGCGTTTTGGATCTGGTTTGTGTTGAGTTTCGTCGGTTTCAAATCGCTTCAATTGAAATGCATTTTTGACTGATTTATTTGCTGACATTCAGCTCTGAAAATCTGGTGAAGCAAAAGATTTTGTTGTGGCTGAAAGGGCGCTTTCTTTGTTGTTGATTCTGCAAGTGGTTCTCTTTGGCTCAGATCGCTGTGAAATTTAGGTTTTGGTAAGCATCGTTTTTGCACGTAACTTATTCAAATATCTTCATTTCTACGGTGATTTACTTTGAATTCACGGTAAAATTCACATAACAAACAATTCAAGTGGATTCTCAACGCATGGCAGTTTTACTATGCGTTGATTAAAGTGTTTACGGTGCAATGCAGTGGCTTGGCCAGTGCGTTGTTCACCACTTAATTGGGCGTTGAGGCTGTAGAATTACTCTTTCTAGGAACTGATTTTACATATTCGGCTTGATTGTTTTCTAACCTTGAATCTACCTGTCCGCTGTGATCTAATAGATATTATTCACCCACGGTAAAT
>NZ_JACJEW010000074.1:0-18869 GCF_014164315.1 Pseudoalteromonas sp. SG44-1 | reverse complement strand
AAACGCTCTTTAAACACACTTTGAACATCATTTAAACCGCGTTTAAATAGTTGTTTAAACGCGCCAGTTTCAGTGCGGTACTTACCTCTAAAATCCGCAGCTACATCACTGCCAGTTGCAAATAACACCCAGTCGGCAACGAATAGGCAGCAATCATTTTTGCCCCATTTAAAGGGTTCACAGTTACGCTGGTTAATAAAAGCAGCAAGCTTAGCGGCGACGTTCATTGCGGTTGCCTCCTATGTAGTTACCAGGTTGGGTGTCGGGTAGGTTTTGTTTGTTGGCAGTGGTTTGTTCACTAAAAAATGCATCGCCCGGGTAAAGTGATTTTTGCGTGGCGTCGTTCCAACGCTGATTTAACCGTGCTTCTTTCCAGCGCTCGCTTTCACCTGCAACACTTAGCTGTATTTGCGATACATCGCCGCGCTCTACATCACAGGCAACAATGTAGCCGCTTTCAAGCAGCTGGCTTTGGCTTACGCGGTAGTGTTCATCCACAGTAACAAGGTAAATTTCACAGCTCTGGCTAATGGGGTCGTTTTCGGCCACCTCAGCTAATACAGCTTGGTCTTGGGTGTGTAGTGTTAAACGTATGCTGGTGCTGTCGTTTTTATCGCTGGCGGGTATTTCGCTAACAGTGCCGAGCATGCCCACGCCATGCCAGGTCAAGTTAGCAAAGCGGCGTTCACCCACACCGGTATGTAACAGCACATCACCACTTTTAAATGCCAGGCGTACAAAAAAGCGAGCGCGGCCACTAGTGGCTAAATCAGCGAGTAAGGCAGCGTTTAGGCTTTCCATTAAAACGCCTCCCGCCCTTTAATTTTCCAGCTCGTTACAATGCCGTTTTTATACTGCGCACTGGCAAGCCCTTGCTTGTTATCAGCAAGGCGAAATAAACCAACCGGTTGTTTAAAAGTAATTAGGGTGTTGTCTGCAGGTATTTTACGCAGTGGGGATTCAAATATAACGGTAGCGCGGCCAAGTGAGTCAGTTACTAAATCTTGGGTTAATACTTTAAGTTCGGTGTTTTGGCCAACACCCACTTGCATACGTTCGCCAACAACAAGCAAGGTTTGGTTAGCGGGTAGGCCATCAATGTTTAAAATATTGCCGTCTTGGTTTGCACCACGCACATAGCCCACAAAATCTTTATCAAGCTGCTCACGGCGGTAATCAATTAAAGTAAACGTACCTACTTGGCCGCGTAAGCTGGCAATAAAACCATCAAGGGCCAACGCATCACGCTCAGGCACATTGGCAAGCTCTATTTCAAACTCCCAATAGGCACCTTCAAGGTCGTAAACCTCGGTCGCATTATTGGCTTTATTTAAGTGTATTTGGCTATTGGGCACTAACGTAAAGTTAGAGAGCTTGGGCCGTTTGGGTAAGGGAAGTGGTTGCATCGTTACCAAGTTTCATAATAAAACACTGGTAACGAGTATAAAATTTAAGGGGTAAGCTTTCGGCTGGAAAGGGGTTTACATAGTCAGAGTAACTTACGTTCTTTTAGTTCTAAAAGCACTTCATCAGATAGTGCATTAATCCAATTAGCTTCTTTCAGCTGCCTACATGTTAAACCAGCAATCTCAACAAAAACAAGTTCTGCAGTTTCTTTTTCTCCTTCTTTCGCTGTTGTTAAAAGGTGAAAAGCAATCTCAACAAATAAAAGCCAAGTGAAAATAGTGAGCTTCGAGAATAATATTATTTCTAAAACTTCTTTATATTCAACACCTTTCAAGCTACGCATAAATAAAGAAATAGTTTTAACTTTATCAATGAATGTAAAAAACTCACTTGTAAAAATCACATTCTCATATTGTGTTTCTTTTTCCTCTAATTCAAAAGGTTCACTTTTCATATGAATGAAATATTCTTTTACAAAGTCTTCTAATTTTATAGTTCTTATATCTTCTGTAAGGGGATCTATATCCCAATCACAATCTAAAAAATTTTGTGGTTCTTCTTCTTGTAATGAATTATCTACATTTTCTAGAATGTAGCTTGAATCTCTATCTATTACATTTACATTCTTTTTAAGAAGAAGAGTCACTTGATCAGCGATTTCAAAAACAGCATCTTTAATAACACTAAAATTTTGAGTATCAGATTGCTCTGTTAGTGCTTTCTTAGTCTCAGCTAATTCTTGTCTATTATCTTTCCAAACGAAATAGAGTATAAGAAGAGATAAAGGGCCAGTTAACAAGGCAATTATATTCTGGAAATATGACGAGGTATTCTGCCAAGTTTGTATGTCAGCAGGTAATCCAATACCAAACTTTATTGCAAATAGGAATGTCAGCAATAAAAGCATAAAAAAAGCAATTATTAGTGCTAGATTAATCATTCTACTATCAAATTCTTTTTGGCCAACTCTTGCTTTTAACTTAGTAAACATCTACATTCCCTCGCTTTAAAACTCCTTTTTACACCAATCTCAACCACTTAACAACTAAGCTGCACCACGTACTGCGCGAATAATTGATCCATTACTTTGTATATTAGCCACAACAACACCAACAACCTGGCGGGCTATGTCTTGACCAACGGCTTGCGAGGTTTGTTCATTAGCCCCGCCTTGCACGGTAATTTGGTTTGTAATACTAATGCTTACACCACCAGAACTGCCCCCATCATTCGCTGCGCCGCCAGCGTTGTAACGCCGTGCCATTTGGCTAATCTCAGTATTTTGTTTCGGGCTTAATACACGCTCACCACGTTGTAATACGTAAGTAGATTCATTTGGCACATAATCTAAACCACCGTGCGCAATACCTGCTGGTTGCTGTGCTTTAATTTGCCGTACTTGCTGTAAGCCACTCATTACAGCAGCCGCTGCGGCAACACCACCCAACACAGGGCCAACGATTGGTATTGAAGCTAAAGAGGTAAATGCAGCTGTTGCACCTTGGTATGTATTAATAACAGCCTGTGCAATGGCAAACGCTTTATACGCTTTAAATGCAGTTTTACTTTGACTGCCCAATGATTTGAACATTGCACCGCTAATACCAATTACGTTTTTCGCTTTTTCAGCACTGGTTTGTTTCTCAAACCCAGCAAGAGCAACTAATTCACTTTTAAAACCCGGAGCATATTGGCTTGCAAAAATATCCATCATGCGAGTAGCGTGAGCAGCCTCTTCTTGCTCAGCCGCAGTTCTATAACCTTTAACTTGTGCACCAAACTGTATTTCAGCCATCCGAGCTTTATGATCAGCAGTTTCTTTCTCTACTCGACTGTTATAACCCTGCAGCTTTAATAAGTCGTCTTCTCGCTGCAATTGCTCTATTTGATAATTAGCATTGTATTTAAGCTCGCCCGTTTCATCATTTGCGGCTAAGCCTAATTGTGAGCGCCGCTTGGCATCAACACGCGCTTGTTGGCGAGCTTGTTCAACACTCAGTTCGTTATTGTAAGCGGCCAGTGCTTCACGCCCAGCAAACCCTTTAACGGTAGCAATACGGTTTTCTAAATCACGCTGTAAATCGTTTTTACGTTTTTCTTCGGCTTGGTTTTGTATACGTGTTTTTTCGGTTTCACGTTTTTGTGCAATGGTTTTTAGGTCTTCACCGTATTTAACATCAAGCTGCTTTAAAATCGCGTCGTACTTAACTTTATTAGCTGCATCGTTTTCACGGGCAACGATCACCATTTGCTTGCGTTTTTCGTAGCTGTCTTTTAAGCGGGCCTCTTCGCCCATTAAGCTGACTTCTAGGCGCTTTATGTTATCGGGCAGGGCAGTACTTGTTACAACTGGTTTAGGCTTTTCAGTTTCTTTAATTGCGAGTACTTGTTGCAGAGCCACAATTTCATTCTTTAAATCAGTAACGCGTTTTTCAGCCGCCTCTACGTCAGAAAACTTACCTTTTAAAAACGGGTTGTTAAAACGATCCCGTGCTTCATCAGCAAGTTGAATCGCATTTTTTATACGCCCTTGAGCCATTAATAGTAAGCCTTGCGCTTGGCTACCGGTTAAATTTGCATACGGGTTTAGGTCTTTACTGGCTTCTTTAAGTTTATTAACTGAGTCGGTAGCGTCATCGCCTTGGCTTGCAAAGTAAGCAAGGCCAAGCCCTGCGGTAACGAGCAAACCAACAGGGCCACCTAATAACCCCATTACGGTACTAAGGCCACGCGCTGCTAGGGTTGCCCGTCCTGCGGCGGCAGTATATATATTGGTTGCGGTAGTTGCCGCAGCTTGTGTTGCTGTATAGCGCGTATTAGCAGCGGCTAAACGGGCAACAGCAGCAGTACGTAAATTAGTAGTATTAGCAACAGCAAGTGTGTGCTGTGCATACACTTTCATTTGTGCGGCGCGTTGTAACTCTAATACAGCATTTGCTTGGTTTTGTTTTGCAAGCGCTGCATCTGCAATTAATGCACGGTTCTTAGCAGCAACATTAGCAACATAGCCTGCAGCACTGGCACTTAAACCCGCTACTAAATGGCCCGTTAATACAGTAGCCAATGCACCAGTTGCAAATACCAAATTATCAACAGCGTCTTCATTTTGGCGTAAATACGCCATGCTATCAGTAATAGAATCAACAATACTTGTAACAGCAAAGTTCACCGGTTCTTCGTATTTGCGTATTAAGCGCTGGTATTCATTCCCCATGTGCGCAAAGCTAGCATTGATAGTACCAGCAGTTTTTTCGGCCGCACCAGCATATTCATTTAGCGCCTTGATCAAGTATGTTTTAAACATTTCACTAGTGACTTGCCCAGTACCTACAAACTTTCTAAATTCACCTGTGGTTTTACCTGCCGCAGCAGCTATTTTTTGCAAAATACCAGGTAAAGGTTCACCAACTTGATCTAACTCTGTCGTTTGTAACACGCCCAAGCTCATTGCTTGCGCCATACCCGTCAGTGATTGTTCTAACTGTGCGTTAGTTGCACCAGTAAATGCAGCTGCATTTGCCAATCCCTCTAAAATAGATTTACCTTCGGTTTGAGTGACAATGCCCGCATCATGTAGCGTTAAAATCCGACTGTAAGAATTAGCTAAAGCTGTATATTTAAGGTTCAACTTATCGGCTGAACTCGACAAATAATCTTGGGTAGCTACATACTCTTGCGCTGAGCCAGTTAACCCCTTTAAGCGGGTATCAAGTAGCTGTGCAGCGCCCGTATCGCGCACAAACATAGTCGCGGTGCCAATACCGACTAGGGCTGTGAGTGTTGCGCCAACTTGTGTATAGGCACTATTCATTAGCCCAAGCTGGCGGGTCATTGCGCCTTGTTGCTGCATAATGCGAGCTTGGCTGGCACCTAATTGCTGATTTGCTGCTATTTGGCGTTGTACAGATTGAGGAATGCGGTTTAGTTCGTTTACGTTTTGGCGCGCACCGGTGGTAACAGCTCTACCGTCGTAACTTAAGCGTAACGCCAAATTCAAGTTGTTGCTCATCGGGTCGCCTTATTAAACCAATTATGGTGCGCTCTAGGGTTTGCAATTTTGCAAAATCATCGGGGTTAAGGGTTATATTTGCATAGCGCCAGGCTATATCAGCCCTGGCATAATCAAGGGCAATTTCAACCCCGTCATTATCCCGTTGCCACTGGCTGCTAGCAGTGGTTAATGCAATTACAGCCGTATGGTTCTGGGGCAATACAAATAATGTTTCGTCTTTGTTTGGCGCGGTTTGTTTAGGTGCGCCAAAATGGGCTTCGTCGTCATCAAGGGTTTTACTGTCTGCTGCTAGGTCGCCCAAAAACCACCTAGCAACATCGGCTAGTTTTTTTCAGTGATACGGTACTGGGCGTTAATACACTCAACACTTAAGCGAGATGCTAACCCACCGTAAACTAGCAATTCATCAAGGGTGCTTTTATCAAAGGGTACTGGTTTTCCTTCGTCAATAAAGTCATCCCAAGCCACTAATAGCTCGCGCACAATATCAGCATCTTCAGCACCTTCCCTGGTTGTTACTGCTTGGACTTCGCTATGAGTTAGCAACTTGATTTTTGCTGTAAATTTAAACGTTAGGCCACCAAACTCAAAGTTGAGCGGGGCGCTAATTAAGGCAGTTTTTAAGTCGTTTAGTAATTTTAATTTCATTGTTTCTTCCCTAGTAAAAGGTAAATAAAAAGAGATAAAAGGGCGCTACCCCTTATTCAAAAACTATCGTCAGTTCGTCATAGCCTGCGCCGCTTGGCACTAGCTTGCCGTCAAACTCATAACCTGTTAATTCAGAGTCCAGGCTGGTGTATTTAGGCCAAGGCATTTGGTAGCGGCCAATAATGGTTACTTTTTTACCTGCGGCGGTGCCGTGGGTAAATTCAAACATTTGCACTTTGCCCACATCAGCAAACGGGTTAAAGGTGGCCAGTTCTTCAGCTGTTAGCGTAAAGTTAGCGCTGCTTTCGTGACCGGTTATCATTATTTCTTCATGATTAATGGCACGGTCAAACACCACGTTATTACCTAAGTCGACAGTAAGCTTGTGCAGCGTGCGTTTAACGTCGTTAAGCTTAAAGTCACTGCTATTACTTACGCCAAGTACTTCGGGGCGCACCCAACGATCCCAATCAACAGCAGGGGCGGCTAAACTTGCAACCGGCGCACTAAACAAGCCTTTAAACTGCCAATTCAGCATGGGCTTGCCTTTTTCCAGCGCAAAGCTAACATTGCCTTTCATTTCGCTAATGTTGTGGGTGTTTTTACCAAAGCGCACTTTGCACGCAACCGCCACAGCCGCGCCTTTGGTAAACGTAACGCTGCTTGCATCAGCCACTTGCACCATACCGCAGGCAAGTAGTAGCGGGGCAAAAGCAGGCTCATTACCCACAGTGCCACTCATCGCAAGCGGCGTTTTAAAGTTAAGGCTTATATGCTCACCGTAAAACGTTTCGAGGCTTGCACCGCTGTAGCTGGTTTCTAGCTCGTCTTTTTCGCTTTCGCTCTCAAGGGCCAGTTCAACGTCACTGGCATAAATAGCGTGCAGGCCCGTTAAGGTTGTGCCCAGGGCATCAGCTAAAATAAGTTTGTCTTTAAATCGCCAGCTGCTCATGATTTGGTCTCCACTTTAATTAGCTCACCGCTTTTTAAATTAAAAGCGCCGGCTATTTCATCTCTGTTACCTTTAGCACTTGCCAGTACCTGGTTAACGTTTTGGGCAATCGTCATCGCGCGGGACTTTTTAGGGGTTGTGATCACAACGCCTTTTTCCTCAGCGGGTTTACTTGATTGCGGCTCGGTTTGTTTGCTCATGGCATCACCTTCACAGTTACGGTATGTAGGCCAGTTACACTAAACTGGCACTGGTAAATTAGGTTGTTGGTTTTTTTGTTAAGCTCAATGGTGCGGCCCTTATCGAGCTTTATTGGGTCCCACCCAGGGTATTGGCATCCTGCAATGGCCGCTTTAACATCGCTGCGCAATTGCTTTACTTGTGCATCACTGTGGGCATTACCTGCAGCGCAGGGGATCACAATCATCACCGCAAACACGTCTTTAACCTGGTATTCATCAACGCCGTGTACTTCATTGGTGTTGGTGTTGTCATCGGCTAATGGCAATACAAACAACTGCGCACTGTGTACAGCATGCTCACGCACAGTATTAAAATCACTGGCAAACCCCACAGATGCATCAAAAACAGTGTTGTTTAATAAGGTTTCTATGTTGTTTAAATCAAAGTTAAATGCCATTTAAATGCTCTTTAAACATGTTTAAATTAACCAATCGGTGATGATGTCGTTGATCTCGTTTTCTTGCACAGCAGCTATACCCAGTATTGGCCGAGCGGGTAACGTCACGCTTTTATTGCGGCCAGTTTCACCACCAAAGTGATGTATGGCTGCGTACTTTTCACCTAAGCCATGCTCAAGCGTATTGCCGTTTACGTTATGCGTTACCGAGCCTGCAAGATTACGGTCATCAGTAAGCGTTAAACCGCCACGGTCTTTTGCCGCTTGCGACTGCTCCCACTTGCGGCCTTCGGGTGTTACTTCGCGTAAAAATCGGGTGGTGACGTCCATGTCTAAAAATGCACCAATGTCGTCCAATACATCAGCTGGTTTACCGCTTGTGTTTGCAATTTGGGTTAAGCGCGGTAGGGCATTACCCGTTATGTGTATAAATACACCCGCCATTAATAGCGTTCCCAATTAAATTGAGAGCCTGCAGGTTTGGTTCGCATCCCAGTTCTTACGCCTGCAGGCGCGTCTTCCTTAATTTGGATCACACCTTTACTAACCTTATCAAGTTGCGCCATCGCGTTACTTTTTACGGCTTTCAGGTGTTCGTCAGCAATGTTAGGGGCAAGCTCACAGTGCATTAAATCGTTAGCAATGCCTGGCAATACTGAGTTATTAATATCGTCTTGGTTTAATGCAAATCGTGCTACGTAACCCGCTATAACTGCATTTACATTCTTTTGTGCTTGCACATACCAGGCGTTAATTTGCTCTTGCAACTCGCTATATGTCTCACTTAAAAGCGCGGCTTCAACATCATCACGCGTCACGCGAGTGCCAGGCTCGTTAAATTTATTCGACGCAAATTGCAACAGCGTATTAATGCCTATTTTGTCTATAACTGCTTGTTCTGTAGTAAACATGCACACCTCAGTTAGTAAAAAAAAGGCCCGAGCAAGTCGGTACTGGGGCCTTTACACAGGGAACAACAATGATTAATTAGCTGGCGTCAGCACATTGGTCAGCAAAATACCGCAGTCTTTCGCTAGCACAATTTCTTTAACTGCTTCACCTACCATCACTTCAACACCGCCATTTAAGCCAGCGGCTACATCACGGTTTGACGACACACGCGAGCCATAGCGTGCGGTTAAAGCAAAGGTCATGCGCTTGTTTTGAAATGACGCCAATGGGTCGTGATACGTAAATGATAAGTTGTCAGCAAAGGCACGTTTAAGCACAACGTCTTTGCCTTTCTTCGCTGTATTTAAGCGAGCTTGGCCAACGTTGACGTGGTCAATTTCGAGCTGCTCTTTAATCCAACTCCAAGGTACTAAGCCCTTATCGCCACTGGTGCCGTTATACGCTTTAACAATATTAGGGTGGGTACGTAACTTGGTAGACACTGTTTGAGACATAGTCATCGCGTTAGGGCGCATTAATGGCTCGTCTAGCATTTCTAAAAAGAACGGTAAAATATCAAGCGTAGGGTCATCTAAAAACTTAAACCCTTGCGCCGATAAGCTTTCAGACTTACCAAAGTTAGCCGCAGTGTTATACAGCTCAGCAACACGCACTTCACGACCAAGTAAAACTAAGTCGGCAATGCTCTCAGCGGCATGCGTACGTGGGTTGTAGTTTGCTGGTGCATTAGCCTGATCATCATTTGGAATAACGTCAGATAAACCATAATCAACAACTGAGCTTTCTTTTTCTGTAACACCAAACTCAACTTGGTTCGGGCTAGACTTACGGCCAATTTTTGTATCTGGCAGCGTAAATTTGTCGCCTTTGTTGTATTCAGTCCATTCAAACGATCGTTTACCAACAGATGAATACGGCGCTAAATTATCAGCAATTAGCTTTTTATTTGTATAAGCAATGGCTATGGCCGTTTGCTCAACGTCAGGGGTAAATGGCATACCATTACTCATGGCAAATCCTCACTTTAAAAATTTAAGTTAACCCAAGCGCGTTAAGCGCTCGGAATAGTCGCAATTAACTGCGGGGCTAAAAATATGTCGCCAATGGTGCCAGCGTCGCCTTCTTCCATTGCCCAGCCTGCAACGTGTATTTTGGTTTCACCCACGTAGTCGGCTAAATCAAGGGCGATAGCTTTACCGTCCGCATCAGCAACAATTAAGTCACCAGCCGCAATATCACCACCAAATTCAACAGGGGCGCTTTGGGTAATTACCACATCAACACGTAAGTGTTGGTCCGTGCCTTGCTCAGTAACACCAACAAACACGGCGCTTGCGTCAATAGCCGGTTCAACCTGAAAATCTTCAAGTGCAGACACCGCCACTAATCGATTGGCAGCAATAACAGCAACCGCGCTAAAGTTTCTAATAAATCCTGGTTGTGCCATGGTGTTAAGCCTTTTTAACGTGGTCTAACGCGGCAGTAATGCTAATTTCAATGCCTTTGCTAGATTGTGATTGTTGAAATTCAAGCGCCTTCGCTGCCAGTGCTTCTGCACTGTCGTCAGTCACTTCGCCGTCTTTATCGTCCTTGTTAAACTCGTGAGTTAAACCTGTTTGCTCAGGCAAGGCCTTTAAAAAGCCTTCAAACCACGCTGCAGGTTTAAGTTCCTGGCTTTTACCGTCTGCGGCAGCAAACTCAAAGGTGGTGTCGCCGTCATCCAGCTTGGCCATAAACTCAGCCACACCCTCGGTGTTTGTTAAACGCGGGGCTTTGCCGCCGTTCACTTCGGTGTTAATAAAGGTGTTAGCCGCTGCAACACGCTGCGTGTATTCAAGCTGTGCGTTTTTAGCGTTAGCCGCATCAATCTGGTCTTGCAGCGCCTTTCTTTCTTTTTCATCCATTGCATTGTCCTCATGGGTGGGTGGGGTGGCATTGCTGTTATTAATAGCGTCGCCTTTACTAAATTCGGCACCGTCACCCGCGCTCGCTTTAGCACGTTCGTGCTCAGCTATAATGGTTTCTTCTTTTAACCATTCGCTTTCGTAATCGGGCACAACTTTATCGGCGGCTTCACTGCCAAAACGGTCAGTTAAAAAGTTGCGCAAGTTGCCCATTAGGCGGGTAAGGGTGTTTGATGTGCGCAGCGTTATGTTGTCAATATCACCGGCAGCAAATTCTAGGGTAAGGGTTTCTGCGTCATCGGCTTGGTTAAACTGCCAAGCTAAACCTTCAACAGCGGGGGGCTTGCCGCCCAAATAGCCAATGTGTGCCAGCTTATAGCCGTTATCAGTTTTTTCTAAACGTACAGAGCGGTTAGGGTAACGCTTGCTCTCAACGGCTTGGGCAAATTCAGCGCAAACGTCTTCAGCTTTGGCAAACAACGAGCCACCCACCGCTTTTAATTCACTGGCCCAGCCCCAAGCAGGGTCGTCCATTTTTGGGTGGCCAATAACCAACGGCGCGGTTTTAGGTTTAAAGTTGGCTACAACGCTGTTTAAATCAGCTTCGCTAAACGAATGAGTAACGCCTTTAGAGTCGGTTTGCGTGCCTGCTTTAAAAACTTCAAACCAATCAAATTGGGTGTTTTGGGTTGTTTTGTTTGCCATGTTCCAAGTGCCAATAAACTAACTAAGTGGCACCCAGTGTAGGGGGATGGTGATTATTGAACCGCTGGAAAAGACTTTACAGCGCTATTAGTAGCAACCTATAGGAATTAGATTACACTATTAAATTACAGTACATCAAGTTCCTCAATTTGTTGTTCTACTTCCATACGTAATTTTTCTAAAGATTGTATATTTTTTTGATAATCACTTACACCATTAAAGCAAATTATCAAATAAAGAAAATTAAAAGTACTATTTATGCTGCTTTTAAGTTCATCATGTTTTTTCAATTTTGAACTGTATGAAAATCCATCAAGATAAAAGAGGTAATAAAACGTGCTATTCAAATGAATTACTTCTATTGATTCAGCAAGGTGATCATCGTTAACATTACATGCCGTTGTAATGCTTGATACTTCGTGCTTCTCTATATGGGCTGAATATGACTTAATTATAGAATTGAATTGAACAGAGATCTTCTTGATGAATTTGCTATTTAAATCAGTTGTGAAGTTACTTACTGAAGAGCTTGGGAATAAGCTTTTGTAAAGAAGCTCAGGGCTTAAATTAAAATAGTTTTCAGGGTTACGCTTTTTTAAAGCTTCACAATGTTCAACGAAATATTTGTAATGATTAAAAAAATTATTAGCTATGTTGTTTTGTTCCACTAAGCGATTACTTTTCGCTTTTTGTTTTGATGAATGAAATCGGTTAATCATAACTGCAAGCGTGAGTGGAACAGTTAATAACGCAATAGGAAATGCATAATAATTAACAAAACTAGCTAACGATTCAGAACTCACATGAGGGTTGTAAAGTCCTTTAGTTATTAACTCCGCGGTCAACCTCCAAGAAATCCACACGATGAAAAATAAAGGAACTAAAACGACTACCCAAAATAGTTTGTTCTCATGCAGCGCTTTATCTTCTTCTACTTTAAAACACTCACCAAGCAAATTTAAAATTTTATTAACCGTTCCCACATCAGGTCCCTTGAAATTTATTTGTGAACTACTATATTCAAAAAGTACCAAAACACCAAGGAATGGTTATGATCAAACAAACTCACATTAAAACGTTCAATAAACTACTTTTAGTTATCGCAGCAGCCATCGTTTTGTACTGTATTGGTATAGCTGTTTATGTCCATTACAACGATCCTGACAAATACCTTTCCTCAAACCCAGATGAGGCAATGCCGCAAATCTATGCAGCACTTACCAATAAATTAGAATCAAACCCAAGCAAAGACTTTTTGAATGCTGTTGGCCAGGCTTATGCTGATCAAATCATAACTGAGCAAGAATTCATTTTGCTCACGCTTAATAACGACCTTACTATTTCGAACGATCTATTTTTAGAGTTCAAACCCACCAAAAAGCAATTTCATAAAACATGGCTAAACCATCAAAACACTAAACCATAACTTTAAATACAAGTTAAACCATGTTTAAACCGTGTTTAAATTTAACTGAGCGTGTTTAAACGATTTTCACGCAAGGCAATGTAGCCACAAAACACAGCAGATTGCTTAAAATCGCTTACAGGCGTTTATAAGTTTTAGCGTTTACAAAGTTAAACTGGTAAAAACAGAGAGCTTAAAAACCTTTACATGTAAAAACGGGGTAGTTAATTTAACTAGTAGGATTAAAAACAAAAAAGGAAACCTAAGTATGGAAAGCATATTCCCCGAGTCAAACAAACCAAAACCTAGTGAACGTACTCCACAAGGTATGATCAAATACCATCGACTACAAAATTGGTGGCTAGAAAAATTAACAGCATCAGAACGCCAGCGTATACGTAACCAATATTCACCTATGAGTGACAGTAATATTGATAAAGGTAATTACACCCATTCATCAAGCAGCACAGTGAAGTTTTTAAAAGAAGTGGGAGGGTGGTTTATAGCCAAAGAAGGTGACCGACCATTAGCCCTAAAAATACTTCAAGAAGCTGAGTCTAATATTCACTTATCAACCTCAGAAGTAGATCAGCACTTTTTATATGGCCGGATGATGGAGCTTTACTACAAAGACAGAAAAAAAGAAGGCTACTACGAGTTAGCAAAAGAATATGCGTTAAAACAAATTGATATTGCTGCTGCCACAGTACAACAAATGAAACGTGATCACTTAAGCTTTATTGCTATTAGCTCTAAAAAATACAAATCTATGCGACACTTAACAATCGAAAACACGCCATTTCACATCCCCAGCCATGCGGGTTACTCACAACTTGCGATTATCTATAAAAAAGAAAAGCGTTGGGATGATGTTATTGCTTTATGTGAACAAGCAATAAGTGAAGGGTGGTGTGGTAATTGGGAAGAACGCATTGATGACGCCTTAAGGCAAAAACTTAACAAAAAAGCCCCTAACTAGGGGCTTTTTCATTTCTGCTAATTACGTTTTTTACGCAAAGCGGGAAACCTATCGCGATACTTGTACCCGCTTTGCTACTCTTAAATCCTAGCTTAGCATTATATCGCTTGGCCACATCACGCATTACATATAAACCTAAGCCATATTTAAATGTACGAGTGTACAAATTACAGCCTTTCCCATCGTCTATAACTGTTACATGTACACGGCTACGTACCTGCTCAACAAACACTTCAACCTGACGAGCTTTACCATGATCAATTGAATTACGTACTGAGTGGTAAACAAGTGCGTATATATCTCGTTCTAAACCTGCGTCCAATGTAACACTGTCGCTAAAAGATATTGTGTATTCAAAGTTAAGCCCTGTGCATTCAAATTGTAATGCAGCTTGTAAAGCAGCTAAACCCTGTTGAATACTGCGCTTACCAAGTGCAGCGTTGCCATGTGCAAGCGGCACTATTACATCAACAGCTTCATCTAAATAAACAAGTCCGTCTGCCATTTTATTCAAATCAGGGCTACTGCAAGCACTCTTTGCTTTTAACAACTTAGTTAGGGCCAGGTTCATTTTGCATGACCCAATCATATTATAAAGTTTTTTATGTACACCGTAGTTCGCTTTTAACAACAACACAGCAAATATAATAATTAGTGCAATAACCAATGCAGGTAATACAAATATAAGTAATGTAATGAACTTTGACTCGTACCAATGACCAACAAATTCAATGTTTAAATTCTCCCCATCAGTCCAACTTCCGCCGTTTAAACGGCTTTTAAACTTTAATGTATAGTTACCTGGTCTAATATTATGGAAATGTATAACACCAGTAGGGCTGTCAATCCAGTTATCATCAATGGCATACGCAAAGTCTGTATCGCCTATAAAGTTACGATCAGATAAATATAAATTTGTTTGGCTACTAGCATTAAACTTGTGATCTTGCAGATTGACGTAATACTTATTTTTAGTTTTAACAGCGGTGACTTGAGGAGGGTTAACAGCAGCTTTATTAGCAAGCCTTATTGTTGTAATCCCGTACTGTGTACCAAACGTCAAATCACTTTCATGCTCTAACATCATCGAGTTTGGTGTAACGTTTAGGCCAGCAGAGCCTGAGACCAACGAATAATCTGTCTCTGCAAATTTATAAACACCATCAATTGTCCCAATGTATAATTGGTCATTAAATTCTTGTAAATCAATAATGCTTTGAGGGCTATTTAAACGCTCTAGTTCTCCATTTGAAAACTTATACAAGCCATTACCAAAAGTGGCTATATAAACAGTTTCATTAATTTTTACAGCATCCACAACAATACCTATCTCATTGCCATGATAGCCAATACGTTGTTGTTTATCTCTTACGTAAAAACCCTCAGCTGAAAGTACATATATATCATCATTAATAAATTTAACATCTAAAATTTCATTGTTATGTAATAATGAATTTACATCATGCAAGGGTTCAAAAATATTATTTGCATAAGTAAAAACCCCTTCAAAACTGGTTGATACATATAATTTTCTAGCCTTTACAGCCACAGCTATTACATATTTATCGTAGATTTTTGTTGTTTTTTGATTTTTATAATTGTACTCGGTCAGCCCTTTATTTGACGCAATAAACAAACTATCGCCAATCACTGCAATATCTGTGATCACATAACCATAGTCGTTAGGATTGCCAACGATATTAAAGCCCTGGCTTGTGTGACTCAAAACACCACGCTCAGTTCCTACAAAAAAACCATTGCTAAAATGAGCTTTTATATTGTAATCAGATGAAAATGGTAGGCTTAATTGATTTATTGCAGCAGGTTTTATTTGTACATCGTTACTCGATATAAACCACAAGTTCTCTGCGTTATCTTTAAAAATACGCCTTACTGGTGATTTAACCATGTTAACTTTATCGTTGATTATTGAAAAATCCATCAAATTTAAATGTACAACAGCACCATTTTTTTCTATGTAAACAGTATTTCCATAAGCGTAAAGTGCCTTTGGGTATGTAGGCCAAGGCGTTGATTTTTGTTTTCCGAATGCATCATAGTAATAAAGAGCTTTATCACGCCATGCAACTAGCCCATATTCATTGTTACTAATTTTGGTGTAAGTAGCTGGAGTCCCATCAATCAATTTTGCTGTGTTACCATCTATAGCAAAAATCCCATCATCAGTATCAATATAGCCGTCTGCAATTGCATTTACTCGCAATCCCTCAGGTAACAGTTTTAACGGACTAAGCACGCCATTTTGATACTCAAAGCTATTAAGTTTATGACCGCGCAAGCAGTAAACAACATCATTAATTAAACCTATGCGCCAACACCCACTATCAACTAACTTTGTGGTTGTATTTGTTGTTAAGTCAATTTGGTATAAACCCAGATCCCCATATGCTAATAACAGCGTATTTTTATCTTTTATAAACCTAACATCTTCTAACCAATTTTTAGGTACATGATATAAATCTGCAAGGGGAAGGTGAGTTTTACCATCTAATCTAAACCCACCTGTTTGGCTAGCTTGATAAATAAAACCATTATTATCTTGCGCTATTCCAAAGCTATAGCCAGCAAGTTCAGAGGCTTTTAAAGGGCTAGTAAAAAGAATAATTGAGCAAACAATAGATCTAAAAAATGAATTTTCCATGTTCAAAACTAGGGCACAAAGCCCTAGCCTCCATATATATTATTATTGTAATTCAGTGGGGTGGTGGCTTCTTGTACCGCACAATTGTAGTACGTTTGGTCCTGTATAACTTTCATTAACAGATTGCGTACTACTAAAGTGTTTTAATTCAGTTACTTTAGTTGAATTAACAGTCCAATCCAATGAGCCAAAATCATTAATTAATAACATGGTAGGTTTGCGGGGGTCATCGGGGTTAGCTTTTGTTAACCAAGCCTGTTTTACTTTTTCACCTGCAACAGAGCCATAAAGCTTAGAGTATGCATTGGCTAAAAACTTGGCACCTTGTTCGGTGGTTACAATAATACCAGTGCTTTTAAATTCAGAGCCGCAATCGAAACTCATATCAACATTCATATCACTGCCATCGGGCATTAAAAGTGTAGAGTTAATATGTTTAACTTGCGCCCGATCTTGCAAGGGTTCAAGCGCGGTAGCAGAACAAGAAACTGCAAGCGCAGCAGTAATTAATACAGTTTTTAATAAGGTTTTCATTTCACATCCTAAAGAAATTTAAACCAGTTTTAGACTACTCCTTGCAATAGCATTGACAATAGCGTGATCACAATCATATTCAATTGCAGCATCCACAAGTATTGGTCTCAGTGATTTTCGCACAGCAAGTAATCGTTCAACTGGGAGATCAGTTTTTGTTACAACCTCGTCCATAATTGACTCTACAAGTGTGTCTATATGAATAAATTCATTTTTAAACTCTTCACTATGTAAAAATTTAGGAGTCGGTTCATTTAGCTGATTTGAATAAACGTGCTTTTGCTGCAATCCAAAAATACTGTCAAGTGAAATACCGCGCTCTACACACGCTCTGACAATACCTTCGTAGGGCAAAGAGCCTCTGTTCATCGCATTTAAAAATGCTGACTGAGATAAGCCCATAGCCAACGAAAGTGCTCTTTCACTGGTAACACCAAATTCATCTTTTAGCTTTTTAGCAGCTCTTTCTATATCAACTTTTTTTAAGGTATCAGTTGTCATATTAACTTGTCAATACATATGTAATGTTAAAAGAATACAAAAATAATGTTTGCAGTTACTTGACAATACATTTGTAATGATTCAGATTAAATAACAACAAAACATTACATATGTATGCAACTAACTTTACATAGGATAACTTAGCATGAATTCTAACGGTTTAGTATTTGAAGATATACGCAAAAAACTTCTCAAAAAAGACATTCTATTGTCAGACCTAGCAGAGGGGCTAAACGTAACAAGAGCACACGTTTACTCAATTGCAAAACGTAACAACAAATCAAAGCCAGTGGCTGACGCAATTTGCTCTGCACTAAACATGTCTATCGAAGAAGTATTCGGCGATACCTACCAAGATCACCAAGCAAGAGGTCGTCAAGACCGAGCTGCCAGAAAACAGCAAGTGATTAATGCTATTCGCAATAATCAGCCTATCCCAGAATCTAGCTTTACCTAACATCGTGGCTAACACAAATAATTTTACAGGGAATAATTACCATGAAACTTACTGATTTAGAGTCAATCTTCAATCAAGACGAAGCGCCAAGCTGCGATGTATATCACCAGTTCCTTTACGCTGTAAATGCCGCTGCCCGCACAAGTGGTTTAACACGCCAAGGTATTGTTAATCGCATGAACAATGCATTAAAAGTCGATGACGTTGTAATAAACGAAACGCTGTTAAATAAATATTTAGCACCAGGCACTGAAAAATATTTACCTGCGCATCAATTGCCAGCACTTTTGTGGGCAATCAAAAGTATTGAGCCACTAAACGTATTGCTTGAGCCTCTATTGTTTAAAGCTATTGATCAACGTTCACAGTTGCTGCAAAAACATGCTGAACTGCAAATGGAAATTGAAAAACACACACAACAGCAGCGTGAAATTCAAAACACACTTCTACCAAATACCTCTAGCAATTAATTTGTAGGCCAAAACAATGACTATCAAAGACCAAGAACCGTCTGAAATTCAGGTTTTTAGTGCCGAAGAGCAACAGCAGTTAAGCGCCAAAATCGAAAAGATGGCAGGCCACATACAGCTCGTAATGCCAGATTCAGTTGACGAAGCATGGCAATTGCTTGTGCGCATGGAAGAACAAGCGCTGGTTGATACCGCAAAGCGCGGACTGCTTTATTTAAGTATTAAATCACATCTTCAATACGGTGAATTCGATAAAAAGCTTAAAGAACTAGGTATTCCTCGCCGCAATGCGTTTAACGCAATAGCTGTATCTAAAATGTTTTTAGCACTGCCTGACTCAAAAGTGCAGACGTCTGCGCTTTTAAACATGAACAAAAGCAAGCTGATTGAAATGGCGCGCTTACCGGTTGAAACCGTTGAATCGTTAGATGACGACGACCTAGACACACTCAATGACTTATCAGTGCGTGAGTTTCGTAAAGAAATTCGCAAACTAAAAGACAAGCACACCGAGCTTGAAGAGCAAACAGCCACGCTTATAAACGCCCTAGAGACTGAGCGCTTAACCAAAGCCCCAAAGCAAATGTACGAGCTGCCTATGCTAGTTGCACAAGTGCGCCAAAAATCGTTTGCACACAGCGCCGTTGTTAACGAATCGCTCGAAGAGTTTATAGCCATGGC
>NZ_JACJEW010000073.1:0-19111 GCF_014164315.1 Pseudoalteromonas sp. SG44-1 | reverse complement strand
CAGCTAAAAGCAGAAACAAGCTTTAATAAAGGCATGCCCGCAAAACAGAAAAAAGCTATGCGCAGTACAGGTTACCTTGAAAAGGTATTGAAATCATAGGCTTTTTTCATGCTCTTGCCCTGGCTTTTACCCTGTCTTGCATTATAACCCCCCACATCCGCGGCTAGCTCGTTAATTTCATCCAGCAACGAGCCTTGCAATTGAAGAATCACGAGAGCTTCAAACAATATATCGCTTTTTACTACCTCACCTTCTTCAAGCTTTTGTACCGTGTAGCGAGATACACCAACCATCTTAGCGAACGTGCTTTGGGTATAAAGTAAAGTACGATGCTGGCGCGATTTGATATAGCATTCCTCTAAAGCGCAGCGCCTCTTAATCTCTGTGGTGAATACATCACTTACAATCAATTTGCACAAAGAGAAGACAATGAGGGTAAATAAGAATATAACGCAACGGGCTTTGAGCTTCGGGCTGCGTGCAGCGAGCTGGTGCAAACCCTAGCGCCTAGTCACTTCCCTAGAACCTAGCTCCTTTTAGCACCGTAGGCGTTAAGCTTGCTGACGCGAAAAGCGCAGCTTTTAAATTGTAGGAGGGAGTTTATCTAGCGGTCTGGTTTTTAATTGCAAATTATTCGTACATATAGCATTGGCGACGATATTTAAAGCTTTATATTATTTAATACTTGGTCGCAATATAACTTAAATACATCAAATGCATACTCCCAATTAAGGCTATGATTACCATAAACCATTGGCACGACATATTTATTAAAACGCGCTTCATAAATTGAATTCGCTTGTAATACACTTAAAGCAAACCTAAGTTCAGTAATCGGATTTTCCATAAATTCTGCATGCTGATTACCATAACGAGTAATATCTTCCGCGATGACTTTTTGCACTAAAGGTACTACATCTTGAACATTCGCCAATCCAGCTTGTTGAATATAATACGTATCATAAATATGGCGAATTAGCGCAGGATCATCGTCTCTTCTATTATCACGTGCAAAGCTCGCTGTGCGCCTAAGCATAGACACTAACTTTTCAGCTTGTGTACTCTTAATGCTAGAAAAATCCATCAGCGGCACTTCTGGTGCCTGTTGAGTTATCTCGTTCACTAAAGAAGATATATTGTGGCTTTGTACATTATCAAAAAGTAATGTTTCTATAAGCTCTAATTTAATAAACGGTCGTAAGCATGGAGCTTTTGAATGGGCTTGAGGATAACGAATATCAATTTGTTGATATCGATATTCATCAAAAACGGTTGGAGCATTTTCTACAGAAAAATAATCATATGAATTAATTGCATCAATTAACTGTAAATGGAGCGCTTTTCTTGCCTTTCTTCTTTTAGTTTTAGAGGTGTTAGCAGCTAAATCTTTAGGAATGATTTTTATATCAACATCTTCAGACATTCGATGAGTTTTAATGCCTGACTTTGTTAATGCCGTACCACCTGAAAAAACTAAAAAATGCGTATCAAAAAATAACTCTGAAAGTAGCTTTAGCAATGCAACTACGTAATAATCTTTTTCAACAATGGCAGGGTTACCCATACCAAGAGCATCTGCTACATCTAAAAATAAATCGCTATCAACTTGCATTGATAGCGCTATTATTTACAACAATCTTGCGCTTAAATCGACTATTGGTCATTATTTTAAATGAAGCGGGAACTTGTAAACTTTCACCATTAAGACTGCGTTGTGAAAATTCATCAAATTGATACTCAACGCCCAGTTTTTCAATAGCCTCTAAAATGACTCCATCAGCTCCCGCAGGTGATGCTGGCATTAACTTGCCAGTAATGCGATTTTCTCGCGCTTTGGTATAAAGCCCATACCCAATACGTAACAACTGGCCACTATCAACCAGTTTTTTTAAGACCCGTCCCACTTGGTCGTAACCAGCAATATCAGCAAAATCAGCGCGCTCAAAAACATAACGCCTAGAGCGATTTATTCTTGTCGTTACTTTACTTGCTATTGTCATATTAATTACTCTCGTTGCTTAGACAAAATATAGCAAACATACGACATTTAAACAATGCAAACATACGACACTTTGTTGATGTAATCACATCATCTTAATGGTATCTATCACCAGTAGGTGCGCGCTTTAACTGTGATTGTTTTTAAATTATTAGCTTCGGGCTACGAGTCGCGAGCGACGTGCTATGAATTCAGCCTAGCACCTAGTCACTTCCCTATCGCCTTTTACTTACACCGAAGAAACTTAAATAAACGCTTTCATACTTGGTAACAGCTCAACCTGCTCACTCAGTTCGCCAGCTGCTTTATTGATAATGTTAATACATAAGCCGATGTGTTCTAGTTCACTATTAGACAAATTATTTGCAATAGCAGTCGCTTTAGCCATTGTTATTGCAGCTAATACTGACTGAATTGTTTGACTCATCAGTAGCTGCATACGCGCAAGAGAAATATCAAACTCATCAGCAAAATCAGCTAACATATAAGCCGTTATTTCATTACTAAAATTACCCGCGCCTTGTGAATTATAGTCACCTAGCGACATTGCATAATGCCTTGAAATAGCTAGCTTTGAACCACCTTTTGCACAATCAATCCCCGCCTGTTCAATAATAGCCTCTATATTAACCAAGTCGTAAAACGGTGTGAGCTCTAAACCATTTTTGCCAACAAAAAAACTAATGTTCTTACCATGAGCATCATAATTACGCACTAAAATATTAAATGTTATCCAGCGAATAAGTTGCGCCTGATACGCTTGCAGATTCACTGTTTCAATATTGAAGAGCTTAGGAAAAGAAACACCATCTCGAATATAAATACCGTCCCCCTGATCACCGTGCTGACGCTCGTATTTGTAAGAAGGAGGCAAATTTGTCGCTTGGCACCCATCAATAACATGACGACGTAACACTCGGTTTTGCTCTTTAACAACACGCCTATCAAAACGATCGATAACAAAGGCCCGCATTTCACCATAGCTACGCAATTCAACGTCAGGCACATCAAGTCCTGCGCCTCTTGCCAGCAGCATAGTAAATAACTCATTTACGGCAATAAAAGGCGCAGCCCCCGTTTCAAACTTAAAGATTTTATTAGAGCATAACTGGCCTTCACCAAACCCTAGTTTTCCACCTATTTCGAGTAGGTTAAGCTTATCTTGAACCCCAGCAACCGAGAGCCTCGTTCGCCCGTCCCATAATGTAATAGGCTCGCCCGCTTGCTTAAAACGGTTCAACTTTTGACTCAATTGGTGATTCGTTACTTCACGAAAGGAGGTTTGCTTTACTGCACAATTACTTGCTCTAAACGATAAAGCACCTGATGTCTCCTCGCCAATCACTTTAATTAAGCCAAGGGTATACTCAAACCACCTCAAGATGCAGAATTCAGCGTTTCACAGGAGCTTAATATCAAGGCGTTACTTTGCAAGAATGGCAGTCCCTTTTAAGAAGTAACAACGCTGAGAGTAAGTGCCTGTGAAACTCCCAACAGGTTGGTTTAAAAGCAATTTATACTGCGTTATTGATTTTAACAATAGAACCACTATTACTTGCAATCAATGCCTTGCCTAAATCGCTTTTAATTCCAACTGAAACTCGTATCTAGAGGTAGTTTGAGTATGTATTCTTAGAAATGGTCGTGCTACTGATGATCTCCTCAAGGCCTTTCCCCTCAGGCAATAAGTTTTGCAAATAATTACGTACTGCACGAGAGTCAAAATCGCCATTGAGTGGCAAATGTGGTGAAACTGCAAAACCCTCGTTGATCCATTTAGCCTCATAAGTAAATGAAATCTCATTTTCAGAGCCTATTGCCAGCGTTATCTCAGCCACCTTTTGCGATTGACCGATAAACACATCTAAACGATTGGTGTTAGTACCACTGTTCATCGCTCACCTCATCATTGCTATGAGCTATATCATCACTGACAAGGCTGAACGACAACCCTAAATACTCCATAACTTTTAGTACATTATGCAGTTGCACAGTTACATCACCTTTTTCTATTTTTATTAGCGTAGGCTTAGAAATAGCAAGCGCTTGTGATACATCCACTAATGTCAGCTTCATACCAGTTCGCTTTGCAGTAATGGCTTTAGCCAGCTGCATGGGTGAAAATGGCTTAGAAAGCTCAGGCATTTCAGTACGCTTAACAACTCTTCCGAGTGTTTTTTTGACGGAGGAATCGCTCATTTATGGTCAACTATAGTTTACTTATACAACCAATTCTAGAATACCTTAAGAAAAAGTCAACGATACTTTACTTTTAGACTAAATAATTAATCAACAAGACCATAAGTAAAATGCATTTAACTTATGAATACTTGTAATTAAATTAAAACCCATAAGTAAATTTTAATTGACTAGTTTATAGAGTAAAACTGACAAGTTGAAAAAACGGGCTACGGATTAATCCTAGCTCCTAGTCACTACCCTAAAACCTAGCGCCTTTGCCTTAATCTATGATTGTTTTAAAACCAATTTTACCACCGAGCTCACCGAGGCGCGGCGCTACACAGAGAAGATAAAAAGTGCTTCGAGCGACGGGCTTCGAGCTACGAGCTACGAGCTACGAGCTACGAGCAAATCCTAGCTCCTTTTAGCACCGTAGGCGTTAAGCTTGCTGACGCGAAAAGCGAAGTTTTTGAATTGTAGCGGGAGTGTATCTCGCGCTTTGGTTTTTAATTAAATTTTACAAACCCATGCCTGCTAATTTAATTTTTGTAGCATAACCTCTTGCAGAAAACACTTTACATACGTGGTAAACAGAATCATCTTTATCAGCAGATACTCTATACGCTATTTGGGCTAGTTATTTAGCGACATACATAGGAGATGCCGCTAATCCTTGTGGTCTTGGAACAAAGTGCATGGCCTTAGTACATTCTTTTGATGAAGCTAACATTTCCCAAACTAACTCAATCACTTTATCGTTAATCTCTATTTGGCTAGCTGTGCCTTTACTAAAAAACACCTCTAAGATCTTTTTTACGTCCTTGTCATCAATACCTTCATATTTTTTAGATATCATCCATTCCTTTGTTAAACATTATTTTTATCAGCAATTCTTTGCTTCCGTCGGTTCCTATACCAATAAACTCGTTAGGTTTACCTTCTTCAATATAAGCAACATAGTTTTTGTAAGCCGAATTTTTTATTTCTAAATCAAAGAAGTAAACCCCACCTTTATCATATTTAATACCACTAGTAGTTGATTTTAAAAGGTTCTTTCTTTGGGCTTTTATATATTCGTTTTCAGATTCACCTTGAGGTATATATATAGATAAAAGGAGTTCTTTCACTGTCAATTTATTACCTGAAACAAAGAAGTGATCTTCATGTGTGAAGTTTTCATCTTCAAATGAAATATCAATATAAGAACCCTCTTTCTTTAATTTATAGCCCACGATATTGCCTTCATTATCAACGGCTTTTTTACAGCTATCGAAGGGTGCTATTGGCTTTACTAATTGATAAATAGTGCGATCTTTACCCTGTAAGTCGCAATCTAAAATAGCTGCATTTACATGAAGCGAGCATAGAGCTAAAAAAGAGAGGTAGATTATTTTCATTTATATCCTTTAAATTAAATATGTTCCTATTTTGATGGTGTCTGTTTTTTTTATGTGCAGCAATACCCATACAATATATGCAATTACTCCATAATCTTAATACGCTTAGCTTGTTGAAGCGAAAAGCGCAGCTTTTAAATTGTAGGCGAGTATATCTCGCGCTTTGGGTTTTAATTGCACATTCTTAGTTATGTCGCGTTGGCGACTGCAACCAAAGAGCATTTTCTACCAAATGAAAGCGCCGACCTCCCCTTGGAACCCCACGGCGCCCCGAGGATCACACTGCTTCCTCAATTTAAATTAATGATATGAACGTAAACGCGATGAAACACGTCCTTATGTAAGCATCGCTTAACGTGCATCCATGCGCTGTTATTACTCATCATTAATTTAATTTCGGGTGTGATCACGGGGGAACTGTCTTCACAGCAGTGTGTAATTTTGCCGTAGGCGTTAAGCTTGCTGACGCGAAAAAGCATACTGTGATCTTCAGTGTTAAATTTGCTGAATATTTAAAATCAAATTAATCAGAGCAGTATTTTTATTAGGTACTTCAATGTTATTCTATACAAATACATGACTGAAAGGACTCCGCATGATTTTAAAAGATAAAACGCTCGTCACAACCAACTCAGCAAAATTAAAAGCAGGCCAAAAACAAGAGCTAGACGTAGCATTTTACTTACGCCGCGCATTTAAAGACCACCCTCAAGTATTTGTGTTTAATGATGTAAAGTTTAAACACAACGGCGAAACCGCACAGATAGATCACCTTATTGTTTACACCTACGGGTTTATTCTTATTGAATCAAAAAGTATTACCGGTGAAGTTGCAATAAACCAACATCAAGAGTGGAGCCGCAGTTACCGTGGGCAATGGCAAGGCATGCCATCACCAATCAAACAAGTTGAGCTACAATTGGCATTACTAAAAAGTTTAGTAAGAGACAATGCTCCTCAACTCCTGCCAAAGATGTTTGGTAAAATACAACAAAATTTTGGTGGCCGTGAATGGCATAGCATCTGTGCAATATCGAGTAATGCCATAATTAATCGAGATAACACGCCAAAAACGCTTGAAGAGCGACTTGTAAAATCAGAGTTTATAGCAGATAAACTTTTAGACATAATGAAGCTCCCGGCATCAATACCAAATGCCCTGCACTTTTTCTCAACCAATACTCGCCCATGGTTTAGTGAAGAAAGCTTAGTAAGGATCTGTGAGTTTCTTTTAGAGCAAAATATTACTCCTGCCACACAGCTAAAAACTGATGCAATAGCATCAAGTCTCAACGAACCAAGCCCAATTTATCAAAATGAATCAACAGCTCTTGCACCAAGATCTATTGTTCCAACAATTAAAGAAGAGCAACCAAATGTTGTCAATGAAGTAAATTTACAATGTAAACAGTGCAGTAATAGCAAGACGCTTAAAGCGCGCTCAGGCCGCTACGGCTATTTTGTTACATGTGCTGAGTGCGATACCAACACACCAATGAAAACGTCTTGCCCGCAATGTAACAGCGCTAATACCAAAGTGAGCAAACGCAAAGAGTCTTATTCATTAGTGTGTAGTGATTGTGAAAACACTGCGTTTTTCAGACTTGATGGTTAAAGCTCGATAGCATTCAAAAATAAGAGGTATATCATTCCGGAAATTCATCAACCACTTCCACTGTTGCTATGTGTGATTTTAAAACATCATTATCTGTATAGTTTATTTGAAAATACAAAGTACCCTTTTTAAAAGGTTGAGCTTTCACTGATGGCATCAATTTGTAACATCTATATTTATTGTAAGATGGTAATTTCTGTTGTGGGCTTCCATCAAACAAAGGCAATGCTTGTGTCAATTTAAATCGTGTAGGAATATCTAAGCAAATAGCCCCACTAGTTGAGCCTTTTAAAATATACTGTGTATTGTTTGAGGAGTTATTTGAAACGAGTTTTATACCATTTTGCTTCATTGCTGCTAATTGCTTTTGAGCCTTATTTAAAGAAGCGATAGGTGCAGTAAGGTTATCACTTTTAATACCAGTAGAGCTTTTTAGTAACCCATTTATTTCAGCCTCTATTGGGTAAAGTAGTTTTCGCTTTTCCCATAGCTCTGGGTCCCCACCTTTGAGAATAGATAATCTAAGCCAAGTTTTATCAGTAAAATAATTAACTTTCTCCGTGCTTCCATCTGACTTTTCATCTGACTTTGACTTATGAACTAACCCTTCGCTACGCACTTCAAGCGTTTGTGGCTCCACATCTGATAAAGATGACCCAGCGGGTGTATCAGTTAAACCAATTGTCATTGCTGTAATTGGAGAAAGTAATATATCTGTAGCGTAACCAACAGGGTTACGTATCCCTTCTTCTTTACTGAAATAGTCGTAACATCGCCCAATAGCACACACTTCTTTCTTTATAAGCACTATTTCACCAGCTTTTAAAGGCAGAACATTTACATTATTGTTACCACTATGTCTATATAGCGAATTACCTGCAACAAAGTCCAAGTCTAGCTGAAGTACTAAGTCATTATCATTTGTACCTGTAACAGACTTTGCGATCTCTTTAGCTACTTTTATTTCTTCTGTGGTTACGGGGTTTGATAGACTTAGAGCCTCTCCTGCTGCTGCGATAAAATCAATAATACTTCCGGCTTTATCATTTTCATCTAAATCGTACTCATAGATTTTTAATTTGAGACTTAATAAGTCACTCTCCATTCGTTTAGGACCATATAGCGCTTTATGGAAAAATGGAGCTTTCGTAGCATCTGCAATTGAATCATACGGGCCTAATATTTTGGTAATAGTATCGCTTGATGTTCCTGTTACAACTTCTTCAAATTCAGCGACAATCAAAACTTCATTATCTCCGCCAATATCTGGTAGGTATCTTAGATAGGTATCCGTTAAATAAATACTAAAAGTATCATCGCCGCTTAAAGCATGAGCTTCATCAGTTTTATATATCATACCGTCAGCACTATACAATTCTTTGGCAGTAACAAGAGGAGAGGTAAGGTTTTTATCTGAACCGACGGAATAAATGGAGATATCACCGGTGCTTGCAGTGCAAGCACATAAAAGAGAACATAAAACAATAAATAATAAAAGCTTCATCAGAAATTCCTTTTCAACAAACTTAATGACTGGTTAAAATTTAGACCAAACAACATCAATGTCAACTTTTTATTAACACTTGTTACTTTATAATCTCATGGCTTACATTTTGTACTGGCTAAAGGGATTTAGAAACTTAGAATTTGTCGGGAATAAAATTCCGCCATGCAATCAATTACTCATCAATTGAGTCTTTTCAGGCAAAGTAACGGGGGAGTTTTCTTAACAGCATCGTTTAGGTTGACCGTAGACGTTAAGCTTGCTGACGCGAAAAGCGCAGCTTTTAATATCTAAGCTCGATGCCCGTAACTCGGTGCTCGTCGCTTTTATTTATACATGTCGCGTTGGCGACGGCAACCAAGGGGCGGATACCGCCGACCGCCCCTTGGAACCCCACGGCGCCCCGAGCATTTTGCAGTTTACTCAAAACCTCAATTGATATGAACGTAAACGCCGTGTATTCGCCGTCCATGGCGAAGTCACGGCTTTAATTGCATCCATGCAATCAATTACTCATCAATTGAGGTTTTTCGGGCAAAATGACGGGGGATTTATTAACAGCGGCGTTTAAGCTTACCGTAGGCGTTAAGCTTGCTGACGCAAAAAGCGCAGCTTTTAAATTGTAGGCGAGTTTACCTCGCGCTTTGGCTTTTAATTGCAAATTATTTATGAATGTCGCGTTGGCGACGGCAACCAAGGGGCGTACGATTTTCAACGTTGACTCTGCTGCAAGTAATTTATCCCTGAAGCTGGGTTCCTGTCAGCATCCATGCTTCCACTTCCTCGCGCTGCGAAACTTCGTTTCGGTCACTCGTCACCCACGGCGCCCCGAGGATCACACAGCTTCCTCAATTTAAATTAATGATATGAACGTAAATGCTGTGTATTCGCCGTCCATGGCAAAGTCACAGCTCAACGCGCATCCATGCGCTGCTATTACTCTTCATTAATTCAATTTCTGGGTTGATCACGGGGGAATTGCTTAGCAGCGTATTTTTGAATTGCAAATAGTAACTTGTTCGACACTTTGACACTTATTGTTGTTTAATCTTTCGCTATTAGCGGCCTCCAAACAGTAAAAGTTAACTTTAGTGCCAACCTTGTACAGTTCTTTCGCTCCTGACAGTTTGCTCATACTAAAGTGAAAATCGCCATCGTCTGAGGTGATAAAACCAAAGCCTCTATTTTTATCAAACATACGTATCTCACCAGACATGACACCCTTATTATTAAAGTTTTTATTTTTAACAAGTGTAATAAAACAGCGATCGTGGCTTTCTTCTACTATGTTGAAAAGGTTTGGTTTTTCTTTAATAAGTGCCTTTAAACTAGTAACGCGATAATTTCTAAAATCAAAAGATGAATCGAGCATTTTAAGAGTGCTGCCTAAGTCCCCTAAATAAACAGGCTCATTACTTTGAGCACAGCGCATGTAGGCAGTAACAAGTAATATATTTAAATTCTTATAAACTTCAGAATATGTTTGTTCTATTAAATTTTTTGTAAAAACAAAGTTATGGCAGGCTTTTATAAAGCGCTGAGGTGTATTCTCATTACCTATAGCCATTACGTGTAATCCTTTCTCTCTGATCCGCTGTGCTAAGCTGTAAAAACCACCATCACTTGATACAATACAAACCCCAGTAATGCGTTGGTTATTATTTATAAGCTCAATTGCATCCATCACCAGTGCATGGTCAGCAGCATCTTTACCATAATGAAATTGTTGTTTAGGGCTAGAAGCTGTTTTATGTAAAATTTTTTGCCAATTACTGTGTTGTACTGATGTCCAATCAGCATAGACCCATTTTATTGCTACAGTGCCGTATTTTTCCACTTCCTCGAGTAATGATGCATAGTCAGTGTGAGAGGCATTCTCACCATCAACTAAAACCGCAAATGTTAAATTCATTCTTTAGTCCTTAAATAAAGGCAAAGAGCTGCTTGTGCGCAGCTCTTACAGTTAGTTACTTACAAGCACCAGGTACACGACATGCGCACGATGTAGGAACATGACATGCATGCTCCTCGCAACGTGCCATTTGTGCTGATTTCTTTGAATAAAGCTCAGCAGTAGGAAAAGCACCAAAATGCTCCTCATATACTGTTACAGTTTCATCAAATGAGCTTTGTAACTTGGATTGATCTTTATCACCATAGATCCCAAAATATGGGTAGTGATGTAAGTAAAAACCAAATAAACACTCACAGTCATCCATGTAGCTTCGCGTGTCCAAAATATGCTCATGCCAAAACTTGTCGACCAACTTGCTAGGTACAAGCGACAACTTGGGATACCATTTTTTAAGCGATAAAAACTTGCGATATTCAAGCTCAGCAAAGTCACACAGTTCAGTATTCCAGGTAGCTTCGGCTGATTGGGTCAACTTCCACTTTAATTTTTCAAAATTCAAAGCTGCAACTTGCTGATTTAATTGCATACGTATATTTTCACTTAAGTACAAAGCAGGTGATTGTTTAATTTCTACTAATTGCTCCATTATTTTTTACCTCCATTTTTATTCAATTGCTTACCACGATTCCCATGCACTTTGGCATATTGCTGATTCACACCCTCATTACCTTTATTCGCATTTTGTTGGTTTGCTTGATTATTAGCTGGGCTGATTTTCTTTGCCATTTTGTATTCCTTATAAAAGTTGATGTGAACAAAATTATTCACCTTCGCTTTAAATAGGACTCAAAATTTTTGCGTGCTAAAAACGCTTTTGGCTGGAAAGCGCCATTTGAAAATACGAAAATTAAGCGATAATCACCCAATTTAAAACGTATCAGGTTTGGATCAATAATGAGCTTTCGCCCCCCAAGTTCTCTATAGCTGAGACCTAGTAAAAGCTGTTTATGTATTCTTTTAGCCTCAGCCATATAGCGGGCAGATTGACATGGTGGAAGGGTTTTAAGTATACGGTTGTATGATTTCATTATTAAACTCCAGTTTGTTAACTGGGTTTAATAATGACGTTGTGCGGAGCACTACAAAGAACTAACTTAAAATATTTTGTAAATATTCCCACGCATCTTTATTCTCATCTATTTGGGAATCGATGCTAGCAGTTAATTCTTTAACTAATGGAAGCTGCAGTAGGCGTTTATCTGTTACATTTTGAAGGATGCTCTTAGCCTCCATGCACTCTTTAGACTTAAGTTTTTTATCCGCTTTTATATAACTTTCTATAAAGCTATGCCAATTAACATCCCTATCATAAAGAACACCAAGGGGAGATAAGTCGGTATGACTAGCTTTTAGGCTTTGAAAAGGAGAAGGGAGCTGTTCAGTGAATAAATTAAAGTTATCATCAATCAATTTATTTTTAATGTTATCGAATGAAGATTGAGATACTCCAAAAAACAACATTTCTGCACTAAGCTCTTTTTTAGCGAATAAGTCTAACAGTTTAAATTCACGCTTATTAACTGATGATTTGGTAACATAGTACTCTTGAAATATTTTTTTTGTGCCAGCAGTGCCAACTAATGTATATAGGCACAAAGCATTATATATAGATGCTCGTCGGCCTCGAATTACTCTATGCTCAACACGCTTACCATAATTAGGTAAGCTTGGAGCAATGATCGCCTTTCTATATTCAAGCAGACGACTATTTGAAACATGTTTATCTGTTGATTCTTTATGCCCTTTTGTGAATATATTATTTAACGTATCATGAAGCTCTTTAGGTAACGTATCAGAAACTTTTTGCCTGATATATAACTTTGCAATTTGAGGTATAAGTTCAATTTCAGTGTCAACTGTCTCAGTCATGGTTTTTACACTCTATCGCACAATATGTCTCTTAGTTCAGAACGTTTGTAATATTCATCTTTTGCGCTTGCAACAAGTTCATTCACAGCCGCCATGCCTTTTTTACAACTATAATAATGCTTTGTGCTACGGTAACGACTATTTACTAAAACAAGTTCTCTATCGTAACGGTTATAAACTGCCCTAATAGCACCTATGCAAACCCCCATTTTAATTGCTTCAGCCTTCGATAAGCTAAATATACCTAACAAACTATTTTTATCTTCAACAACTTCTGAGCATGCAGCTGCAATATTATAGACTTTTTTAGCTTTAACTAAAGCCTCGCCTGCACATTCTCCAAGCTCTATAAATTGTTTTTTATTAAATAAAACAAAGCTGTTTTCTTCAACTTTAGAATACTCATCGCACCCATAAGGCAATTCACTTTTAGCGTAACTAGGCTGAGAACATAGAATTAAAAGAAGAGCTAAACCAATAAAATATTTCATTATTTAAGCTCCTTGCTGCAAAACCTAAAGCCATACAGAATAATGCCTACACAAATAAAAGTATCAAAAATCAAAAATGCCTCGTAATCGGCGCTAGCTTCAAATATTTCAAGCGCACTAAATAAATCCATCCCTTTAGAAGCCCCCAAAAAAGCCATACTCAGAGATATCAAAAGCAAATAGTAAATATTTAAGATAACAACTTTAAATAATGAATTAGCTGCCATAGCAAACCAATAACGCTTAATAGAGTAAGCTTTTAAGTTAACCCTTAACGAATTTAAATTAAATAAAATTAAGCCAACTAATAAAGTTCTCGAAAATCGTTCAAGTGGCGTTATCGTGTTGTAGCTACCTACCCCATTAATAATCTCTTTATCAAAAGGTAGATAGTAAATAGAAATAAAAAGA
Source organism: Pseudoalteromonas sp. SG44-1 (assembly GCF_014164315.1). Taxonomy (NCBI): domain Bacteria; kingdom Pseudomonadati; phylum Pseudomonadota; class Gammaproteobacteria; order Alteromonadales; family Pseudoalteromonadaceae; genus Pseudoalteromonas; species Pseudoalteromonas sp. SG44-1. The sequence goes on along the minus strand of NZ_JACJEW010000073.1, from coordinate 5,729 downwards.
AATGAACAAGCTAAAAAAATAACGATGTGCAACAAGTGGTTAAAAAAACCAACTGGTTGGTCCCTAAAAGTATATAAATCTTTAGGATTTGCAAACTTCCAGCTTTTTCTTTTTTTATTTAAAAATGAAAATTCATTCTTAGTAAGTGAAACAAATTGGTGTTTATTTGCATCAGTATGTGCAGAGTTACTTGTCTGATCGTTAGTTGAAGAAGGAGTAGCAGTATATTCTGTATTTGTAGTGGCTGATTGCATCTACTTTCCTTGTAAATATTTTTTATCAATTATGCCAATATATACCGAAAACACAATAAGTTATAAAAAATAAAAACTCAGCTAAAATACTTACACTTTTCAATATATAGGCTGTCGCTAAACTTGATCTACCATATTAAATATATTTATTATGTCGCGTTGGCAACGGCAACCAAGGGGCAATTGATCTTCAAATAAACTCTGTTGCAAATAATTTATCCTTGAAGCTAGGTTACTCATCAATTGAGTCTTTTCGGGCACAAATGACGGGGGCGTTTTCTTAACAGCATCGTTTAGGTTGACCGTAGGCGTTAAGCTTGCTGACGCGAAAAGCGCAGCTTTTAAATTGTAGGCGGGAGTTAACCTCGCGCTTTGGTTTTTAATTGCAAATTTGATGGTTAATGTCGCGTTGGCGACTGCAACCAAGGGGCGTACGTTTTTCACTGTTGACTCTGCTGCAAGTAATTCATCCCTGAAGCTGGGTTCTTGGCAGCATCCATGCTTCCACTTCCTCGCGCTGCGAAACTTCGTTTCGGTCACTCGTCACCCACAGCGCCCGAGGATCACACTATTTCCTCAATTTAAATTAATGATATGAACGTAAATGCTGTGTATTCGCCGTCCATGGCGAAGTCACAGCTTATTGCGCATCCATGCGCTGTTATTACTCATCATTAATTTAATTTCGGGTGTGATTACGGGGAATGATCTTAACAGCTGCCTTTAATTCAATAGTGAGTTAATGCTTGTTTACATTGGTTTTTTTAGTAAACTGAATGCTCGCAAACATGGAGTGATTTAATGCAGCAAATTGGTATTTACGAGCAGTTAATTACGCAAGTAATTGAGCAAAATTTAAATCGTGACCAATTTTATGTGGGCGAACGCCAACTAGAATCGGCTGAGGCGGCTACGTGGCTTTCGCGCTTTTTAGGTAAGCTTGTTGAACATGCAGTCGATGCAATCCCTAATTCAAGCGAGCGTTTACAAGAGCAAATTAATCTCGCAAACAGCCTTGTGCTTTGGCTTAAAGATCATATTCGCGATGACGAGCTGATCAACGAAAACCTTATCGACAGCCAAGGGCGTATTCTTACTGCACTGTTTAATACCCAAAATCCCATTGCGGCCAATCTTAAAGATTACTCTCACGATATTTTTCCGCTAACAGGGCTTACCCAAAGCGAATTGTTTAGCGGTGCGAATGCGGGTATATCGCTCGAAACCGAGCTAAAACGCGAGATTAAATCGTCCGACACTATTTACTGGCTTGTCTCATTTATAAAATGGACGGGGTTACGCATATTTAAAAATGAGCTTGAAGCCTTTACCAAAAGCGGTAACAAACTCAAAGTAATTACCACCTCGTATATGGGCGCAACGGATGCTAAAGCGGTTGAGTTTTTAGCAAACTTGCCAAACACTGAGGTAAAACTTAGTTACAACAACCAACAAGAACGCTTACACGCCAAGTCATACTTGTTTATGCGTAATACGGGTTTTCATACCGGTTATATTGGCTCGTCTAATTTATCGCATTCGGCGCTTACCAGCGGCCTTGAGTGGAACTTAAAAATTACCGCGCAAGAAATCCCGCACATCATAGCTAAAACCAAAAGTACCTTTGAAACCTACTGGCAGTCGCCAGATTTCGAGCTATTTACTGGCAAAGCTGAATGTAAAGAAAAGCTCATAAATTCACTTAACGAGCAACGTGGTGTTGGCCAAGCAAGCAGCCAGTTTTATTTTGATATCACGCCAAAAACCCATCAGCTCACTATTTTAGAAAAGCTAAGCGTCGAGCGTAGCGTGCATAACCGCTTTAAAAATTTAGTGGTTGCCGCAACGGGCACGGGTAAAACAATAATATCGGCGTTTGACTTTAAAGCCGTTTACGACAAAAACCCAAACGCCCACTTTTTGTTTGTAGCCCACCGTGAAGAAATATTAAAACAAGCGCAAAGCGCTTATCGTGGTGTGCTTAAAAATAACGATTTTGGCGAGTTGTGGGTGGGTAACTATAAGCCACAACGTTACAACCAATTATTTGCGTCAATCCAAACATTAAACAGCCAAATTGAATCGCTTAATCTAACCCACGATTACTACAACTATATTGTGATAGATGAAGTGCATCACGTAAGCGCTGCAAGTTATCGCGCTATTTTAAATCACTTTACGCCCACAATATTACTTGGCTTAACTGCAACACCAGAGCGTCAAGATGGTGCTAATATACTCGATGATTTTTGCGGCGTAATAGCCGCCGAAATCCGCTTACCAGAGGCAATAAATCAGCGCCATTTATGCCCGTTTCAATACTTTGGATTAGATGACGATACCGACCTAAGCCAAATAACATGGCGTGCTGGCCGTTACGATATAAGCGAGCTAAGTAACCTTTATACAGGGGAGAACAGCCGCGCAAATAAAATTATATCCAGCCTTGCGGATATAGTGACTAATGTTCACGATATAAAAGCGTTGGCATTTTGCGTAAGCCAAAAGCACGCAGAGTTTATGGCATCTAAGTTTAATTTAGCAGGCATAAATGCCGATGTGCTGATCAGCAAAAACACCAATGAACGGGCGCACAAGCAACAAGCACTGCGCCAAGGCGAAATACAAATACTTTGCGTAGTTGATATTTTTAACGAAGGGGTCGATATTCCAGAGGTCGATACCCTGTTATTTTTACGCCCCACAGAAAGCCTAACGCTGTTTTTACAGCAACTAGGCCGTGGCCTGCGCCTGCCCGACAACAGCTTTTCTTTAGGTAGATCAAAGCAGTGCTGTACCGTACTCGACTTTGTAGGCAACGCTCGCCCAGAATACGACTTTGCCAGTAAGTTTCGCGCACTCATTGGTAAAAGCAACCAACCAATAAAAACCGAGGTTGAAAACAACTTCCCGCATTTACCACTGGGTTGCCGCATAGAGCTACAAAAGCGCACACAACAAACAATACTAAAAAATATTCAGCAAGCCATAAACACTAAACGCCGTTTACAACAACTTATAAATAGCTATTCGCAACACACCAATGATGCGCTAACGCTCAGTAATTTTTTACGCATAAACCCGCAAGTCACGCTTGAAGATATATACAAACCAAAAGATAAAAAGCTCGGTGGCTGGCAATGGTTAAAAGGCGATGAAATCCCCGCAGAACAAGCCGACATTTACGCCGCGTATTACCGCGCTATTAACACCCAATTACTCGGCTGCGACTCGCTCAGCTACTTATGCTTTTTACGTGATTTATGTAACAACGACTTTTACTTTAACCCAACAGCACAAAACCAACAGTACGCGCTTATGGCGCATTACAACTTTTGGGATAGCACAGGCACAAGTTTAGGGTTTAAAACCCTTAAACAAAGCTTACTAGCACTTAAACACAAAGAGCTACAACAGGAACTTGCCCAAGTGATCGCGCTTTTAATAAACCGCATTCACCAGCAAGAAAGCGATTTAGCGTGCTTACCTAGTCATGCAATAAAATTACACAGCCGCTACACACGCCAACAAATACTCGCTGCGTTTGGCGCACATTCGTTTAATAAAAAATCGACCGCCCGCGAAGGTGTATTAGAATTTAAAAACCAAAACCTAGAGTTATTATTTGTAACACTCAACAAGTGCGAAAAAACCTACTCGCCCACCACGCTATATCACGATTACGCAATCAGCCCTACCCTGTTTCATTGGCAGACGCAAAACAGCGCACGCCCAGAACACGGCCGCGGCCTAAGTTATATTGAACACAAAAAAACAGGCAAAACCATCCTGTTATTTGTGCGCGAACAAGGCAAAGACGAAAACGGCCGAACCATGGGGTTTGTAAACTACGGCGAGGTTAAATATCAAAGCCACAACGGCAGCCAGCCAATGAATATAACGTGGGAGCTCACCAACCCAATGCCAAGTGAAATGTGGCATGAGGCTGGGAAATTAGCGGTTGGATGATAAATTGTTTTTAATGCAATAAAAGGAATTTAAAATGAGAACGAACCCATGGCTAGAAAAGTCAAAACTAAACCTTATTCCATTAAGTTTAGCTGATGAGTTTATAGAAGCTTTAAAAGAATGGGCTTTTACAGGTGAAGTTCAAGACTACGGAGATGCAACAGAAGATTGTGAACTCTGTGAACACCCAGAGTTACGCTATCATTTTGAGATACTGAATGAAATTAAAAAAAGTTCTCTATGGGTAGGCTCTAGTTGCATATTACGCTTTCAAGAAATCGGTGTTTTTGATGAAGATGGAAATCGTCTTATCGATAAGTCATCACGTAGTAAAGAACTAAATCGTATGCTAAAAAAAGCCTTAGAAGATAAAATGCTAGATCCGTTACGCAAGCTCTGGAAAGCAAGAGACAGGAATAGTGACGAACGGCTGTTCATTGAACGAGCCGTTAGAAATTACAAACTGCAATCAGCTTTTACGCCAATTGAGTTACTCAACTTATTTAAACTTTTAGATTCATCAAACATAAGTTATGACCCCAAAAATTACAAAATAAGCCTACGTTCTGACGACAATAAATATTCTATTTACTCAATGTCAAATGACGACTTACAATTAATTAGACCATGTTTTACAAATGAACAAATGAAAAAGCATACTGCCTTATTCGAGTCATAATTAAGAACTAAATAATTTACATCTTTTTATGTTCAAATACATTATGTAACTAGTCAGACCATAAAAAATACCATAACTAATTAACCGACCTCAAATCAAAACCTCCCCTCAGCTAGGCAGTATCACGAGTAAACAATCAGCATAATTCAGAAAGATCTTGCAATGATTTTAAAAGATGAGCATTTTTATCTTTAAGGCTCCAAGGAAAGTACTTCAGCAAACTCCTCATACTCTGCATTTTTACCGACCAAAGATGAAGCAATAGCTTTAATATCGAGTTTAATTAAATCATTTCCTCTGAAGCTCAAGTGATTACTGTACTTGTCTAACAAAAATAACGATAAGTGCCTTGAAAAACCAATATTTTGTAACTCCATTACTCTACGATCATTAGTGCCATATTCAAGAAATTCAGCCCAATTTTCACCAGCATAATTCTCCCCCAATTTCTCTGTAAGTAATAGGAAATAATTATCGAAATAGTTTTTTAATTTAAATCTAACTATATGGTCTATATCAGTTATTAATTCATTAATAACCATATTTATATGGGTCTTATCTTGTCGTTTGAATGGTATTAAGCATCTCGATGATTCGTCCCAAATTTCTCCTTTTTTATCAAAATGTTTTAATGAGTTTAATACCATTAGATTTAATGGTGTAGAAGTCATCCAACTTGATAATAAAACTGCATAGTACTTTATGCGTATTCTCATGACTTTGATCACCGATTCTCATCAGCTTTGATCACTTGATTTATCATTTTGTAGAGCCGTTTTTAAATTAGCTTAACTGATCATCATCAGTCAATTTATTTAACTGTTTTC